>NZ_JPIK01000022.1 GCF_000717475.1 Desulfonatronum thiodismutans | reverse complement strand
GTTAAAACAAAAATAGCCCTGAAAGGGCGGCATAAAGGCGTCATCAGAATTTTTTTTATTGTTTCACCCTAAACCAGTATAGCACTTTGACAACGCGAGGCACGCATATGCGCTTGCCGGCAGGCAAGTCGCGGCGGGCGGGAAGGCAAGGACGGCGCACTATGCACCCGCCTGATTATCCTCGGCATCCAGCCGTTCCAGAATCTCCAGCGCCCGGTTCACATTTCCCGTCGCCGCCAAGGCCCGAAAATGGTTTTCCGTATCCCAGGCCGCCAGCGCATGCGCGCTCAACTCCTCAATCAGCTTGTTCGTGCTCAAGCCGCGGCTCTTGGCAAGCGCCTTCAGGCGCTGCGCCGTATCGTCGGGCAAACGGATCGTCAATGTGCTCATGGCCATTCCTCCAAACATTGCGCGGGCGTCAGGATGCGCAGCAAGCCGAGGTGCAACTCGCCACGGCCAACATCCCGTACGTTATGCGTGACAATCGCCTCGGCATTACCCGCCAAGGCCAACTCGATCAGGTGATTATCGGCCTCATCCGGCAAGTTTGGCCGCCAGCCGTAATAAATTGTTGCCCAACGGCCGCGTTGGGCCAGAGCCGCCAAAACCTCAAGACGCTCCGTCGCCGAAGTTGCGTCGCCCCACACCGGGCGATCCAGCAAATCGCGATACTCAAGCCACAGCGCGTTGCCGAACAAAGGCTCATAACGCCCCGTCAACGCACGTCGCAAAACTTCACGCGAAGCGCCCCGGACGGCCGCATTCCGGGAAACGAGCCAGCTTTGCCGTCTGCTCCATGATCCGCTCATCCACGGCAATGGCGGATCGAGGATCGTCCTGTTCGATGTAGTCGAAGATGCTGGTCCGGTCTTCGACAGCGAACCAGTACCACTCGATTTTCACGACAGGGTTTCCTCAAGCTTGCGACGCGCCGTGGCCCGGCGTTCCTCAAAACGGGCCTCGACCTGATCTCCGGGGATTGCAGGCCGCGTGTCCTCAAGCGCCTCTTTGACCTTGGCCCGGAACCAGGCGTCATGGGCGGCGGGGTCCATGGTCAGTCCTGCAGGCAGGCTTCCTTCGCGGGCTACGCGGGTCAGCAGGATGCGCACGGCATCGGAGACGGTCAGGCCCATGCCTTCCAGCACGACGGCGGCGCGTTCCTTGAGTTCGGCATCAATCCGGGTTTGGACAAGAGCATTGGCAGCCATGAGAACCTCCATGCAAGATGTGAACAAATAGATACGTAATGCGATTGCATGACAAAGTCAAAGCCCTCGGCCCAAGAAACTCGACCCAAGAAACTATGAACACGACCCTACGCCATCCTGCACTATGTGCGGCAAGATGTGCGCGGTCAGGACCATGACGCGGATCAAGGAGGGGAAGGATATTCGGTTGGATGATTGAAGGGTGGAGCGCGATAACCGCCTACATCGCGTCATCGAAATCGTCCCGGTACCGCGCCGTTCCCCCGGCCTTGGGCAGGGCGTCATGACCGTCTAGTACGGCGACCATGAACGCCTCGTCCGGAACCCCCTCCCATTGGCTGATGAGCCGGTATCTCGATGCCGGCTCGAAGCCGAAGCGCGGGTAATACTCAGGGTGCCCAAGAACAATAACGAAGGGGCAGCCGGACCGACGCAGATGGTCAAGCCCGTGCCGGACCAGCTTGGACCCGAAGCCCTTTCGCTGATGGGAGGGCAACACCGCCATGGGGGCCAGCCCCATGCCCACCGCGTCGGAGCCGTCCACCGTGACCGGGGTGAACAGAATGTGGCCGACCACGACGCCGTCTTCCACGGCCACGAAGGCGAGGTACTCATTGCAGGAGGCCCGAAGAGCGTCAACCAGGGCCGCTTCCGGGCCGTTCTCGAACGCGGCCAGGTTCAGACGATGGACGGCTTTCTGGTCTCGGGGGGCTTCTTTTCGGATTTCGAGCATAACAAGGTTCCTTTTTCAGAGTGGTCGTGACAAGAGGAGAGACGATGCCCCTACGCATCCACGCACCTGTTTGCGCTCCCTGGGATTTCGTTCTATGCAAGCCCGAAAACCTTTGGAATTCCCCCATTCACTTCTATCCATCTTGAGATATTCATGATCACGGAAGCGACTGTTCGTCCGAAAATTGAGGATGAGAGTCACATCCTGCGAAGTTCAAGCCGCGACGCCTCACAATGACCCTCGACGAGTACCTACGCAACGGGGTTGCCATCGACCTGGAGATCCATCCGGAAGAAGACCGGTTGCTTAAGATCGGGGCCGTTGATCTTCTGGATCGCGAACGTCGGCTCTTTCAGGGCGATTTTCATGCCGGGAATGCCCTGGCCAAAATAGATTCCTTCTTTACGAACCGCTCCTTTCTTCTCGGCCACAACATCCTGGGGCACGATCTTCCCTGGCTGCGAGAGCACTTTCCGGCCGCCAGCATTCTCAAGCTGCCCCCTCTGGACACGTTGTACCTCTCTCCCCTGGCTTTTCCCAGGAATCCGTACCATCACCTGGTCAAGGACTACAAGCTGGTGAAAGTGGCCGTGAACGATCCGGTCCAGGACTGCTTGCAGGCCGAGCGCGTCTTTCTTGATGAGATCGAGGCATTGCGCCGACTACCGCCGGAGCAGCTCCTGTTCTACGGTTCGGTATTGGCGAGATCATTCCCGGCGAGTGGGTTCGGCGAATTCTTCTCCCTCCTTGCCGACATGCCGTTGCCGGACAGGCAGGGGAACGAAAGCTACTGGAACGGGCGGTTGGCGGGACTGGCCTGCGTGACTTCGGGGAGCCAGGTGTTCCGTGACCTGTGGGAACCGCCCGGCCAATCCTGCTGCCTGGGTTATATCCTGGCCTGGCTGGAAGTGGCCGGAGGCAACTCTGTATTGCCGGCCTGGGTGTGGAAGAACCAGGCCGCGATCCCCGGCATGCTGCGTTCTCTGCGGGAGTCGCCGTGCACCGATCCCGACTGCGGGTACTGCCGCAACGCCTTTGACTCCAAAATCCAGCTACGACGTTATTTCGGATACGACGACTACCTGCCGGTCAAGGGAGAAAACCCGCCGCTCCAGAAGCTGGTGGTCGAGACATTGATCCGGGGCCATGACTGCCTGGCCGTTCTGCCCACCGGGGCCGGGAAATCCCTCTGCTATCAGCTACCCGGCCTGATGAAGGCCGAACAGCGCAAGACCCTGACGATCATCGTTTCCCCGCTGCAGTCCCTGATGAAGGATCAGGTGGACGGCCTGACACGCAAAGGCATTCTGAACGGATGCACGATCAATTCGACGCTGACGGTCATCGAACGGGCCAGGGCACTGGAATCCATCCGCTTCGGAGATCGTGACCTGGTCTGGATCGCCCCGGAGCAGTTGCGCAACGCCGGCGTGAAGGAGACGCTCCGATCGCGGGAAATCGGCATGGTGGTCATGGACGAGGCGCACTGCTTTTCCAAATGGGGCCACGACTTCCGTCCCGACTACCTGGCCCTGGCCTCGTTCCTCAAGGACATCCGCCCGGAACCCCAATCGTCAGGCCCATCCTACCCGGAACCCCAGATCGCCTGCTTCACGGCCACGGCCAAGCCGGACGTCCGGGACGAGATCCTGCGCTACTTCCGGGAGGAACTGGGCCGGGAACTGGTTCTTTTCGAGGGGGGCCACGAGCGGTCCAATCTGCGCTTCGACGTCATGCCCTGCACGGAAGCGGAAAAGCTCGAACGGATCGACGCGATTCTGAAAGAAGTGCTCACTCAGGAGGAGTCAGGCGGGGCCATCGTCTTTGTCGCGACCCGCAAAAAGGTCGAGGAATACGCGGACGGTCTGCGGGACCATGGCTGGGAGGTGGACTACTATCATGCCGGACGCACGCCCGAGGACCGGGCCACGGTGCAGGAACGGTTTCTGGCCGGTGAGCTTCGGGTGATCACGGCCACCAACGCCTTTGGCATGGGCGTGGACAAGGCCGACGTGCGGGCGGTGATCCATGCCTCCACGCCCGGCTCCCTGGAAAACTATCTGCAGGAGGCCGGACGTGCCGGCCGGGACAGGCAGCCGGCCATGTGCTGCCTGCTCTTTGACCCGGAAGACCTGAACACGCAATTCGAACTCTGCCGAAATTCGGAGGTGACGAGCAAGGACTTCAAGTCTCTGTATGGAGGACTGAAAAGCCTGGCCGCGTCCCGCCAAAACCCCACGCTGGTCATGACCTCCGGCGAGCTGTTGGCCTCCGAGGAGTTCGAAGCCTACGAATTCGACATTCTGGACGACAAGGATTCCATGCGGGACACCAAGGTCCGCACCGCGCTTTCCTGGCTGGAGCGCGGCGGCAAGGTGCGCCGGGGCGACAACAAGACCCTGACCATCCAGGGTCGGCTGCTCACGAAAAACCGGGAGCAGGCTTTATCCATCATGGCACCCCTCAATCTTTCCAGATCCGAGCGGGATCTCTGGCTGGGGCTTCTGGACATCCTGATGCAGTCGGATCCCAAGGAACTGCTGAATACCGACTACCTGGCGGAGCGGCTCGGAACCGAGCCCGCGCGCATCCTGGGCGCCCTGAGCGCGATGCGCAAAGTGCGTATCCTGAACCACGACCTGAACATGACCGCCTTTGTGCGCAAGGGCATTGCCGATGATTCCGAAACCCGGCTCGGCTGGTACGTTTCCCTGGAAGAGCACCTGCTCAAGCTGATGGAGGAGGACGAGCCGGACGCCAGGGCGGGGGGAACGTACAATCTTCCCCTGCGGCATGTCTGCCAGAGACTCAAGGACCAAGGGCAGCAAGACGCGACTCCGGCTCATCTGCTCCGAATTCTGGAGCTGCTCATGGATGAAAGGCTGCTCCGGATCAGCCGGCTTTCGAATTCGACCTACCAGGTGATTCAGCGCCGGGAATGGCCGGAGGTCAGGGACGCTGTTTCCCAGCGCAATCATGTAACCCGGGTTCTGCTACGCTGCCTGCTCGGCAAAATCCCCTCCAACGTGAAGGGCAAGGATCTGCTGGTCTCGTTCCGCACCGGGGAGATGGAAAAGGCGCTTCAGGGAGATCTGTTCACCAGGCTGTTGGCCGATCTGCCGGATCGATGCAAGGAGGCGCTCTTCGCCCTGCACCACGCCCGGGCCATCAGCCTGCAGAACGGGCTGTCGATCATCCGCCCGGCCATGACCATCACTGTGCTCGATGCCAAGGGCAGGTTCACCAAGGCGGACTACGAAGGACTGTCCGTCTTCTACAAGCAGAAAATCGCCCAGGTACACATCATGGGCCGGTTCGCCGAACTGGGAGCGGTCTTCGACGGCATCGGCGCGGCCCTGCGATTCGTACGCGACTACTTCCAGAAAAGCAGCCAAGCGTTTGTGGAGACGCACCTCAGGGACAGAAAGAGGATTCTCGAGCTGCCCGTGACCAAGGAGCAGCACGCGGCGATCCTGAAGACCCTGAATCCGGTCCAGGACAAGATCGTCCAGGCTCCGATGGACAGGAACATGCTGGTTGTGGCTGGACCGGGCTCGGGCAAGACGCGGATCATCGTGCACCGCATCGCCTATCTGCTCAAGGTTTTGCGGGTCCGTCCGGGCAAGATCCTGGCCGTGGCCTTCAACCGCAACGCCGTGGTCGAGCTGCGCAGGCGGCTCAAGGAGCTGCTTGGCAAAAGCTCCGCGGGCATCCGGGTGCACACCTACCACAGCCTGGCCATGGCCATTACCGGTCGGTCCCTGATCGGCAGCCGGGGAGATGAGGCGGTCTTCACGTCCATCCTGCGGGAAGCGGTGGCGTATCTGGCCCAGAGCCGGGATATGGATTCGGAAACGGCATTGGACTGGCGGGAACGGATTATGGGTCTCGAGCATATCCTGGTGGACGAGTACCAGGACATCGACGAGCTGGAATACGCGTTCCTCTCGCTTCTGGCGGGTCGCGGGGAAGCCGATCAATCCAGGCGGCCGTCGCTGCTGGCCGTGGGCGACGCGGACCAGAACATCTACGCCTTCAAGGGCTCCAACGTCCGGTTTATCCATCGCTTCGCCCGGGACTATGACGCCGACCTGACGTACATGGTCGCCAACTACCGCTCCAGGGCCCCGATCATCCACGCGGCCAACGGGCTGATCCGGCGCAACAGCGACCGGATGGACACCCCGGCCGTGGAGCCGGTGCGCAAAGACAAGGGCGATCCGGTCGTCATCTTGCGAACCTTCTCCCAGCCCGCCATGCTCAAGGCGGCCCTGGAGCAGGCCCATCGACTGGTTGCCGGGGAAGGTTTGGCCCCCGGCGATGTCTGCATCCTGTGCCGGACCAACCAGGAGGTTTTTGCGATCACCCGTTTGGCCCGGCGGGCGGATATTGACGTTTTCCCGGTGCGGAATCGACGAATTCCCTTTCCGAGCATCCGCGAAGTCAAAGAAATTCTCGATCTTCTGCTCCGATGCGGAAAATCCCTCTGCACCGGTCAGGAAGTCCGTCAATTCGTGGAGGACCTTGTTGCCGAAACCATGGTGCGCAACAGGATGTGGTTGGACCTGCTTTCGGTCATGGCCCGCGACTATCAGGAGGAAAGCGGGTCCATCCGCCGTCCGATGCGGGAATTTTCCGAATACGTCTGGGACGTCTCCCGTGACCTGGGCCGGTTCCAGCGGGCCAACGCCCAGGGCATCGGCATCGCCACCATGCACGGAGCCAAGGGGCTGGAGTTCCCCGCCGTCCTGTTGGTCGGTCATCCCCGCCGGGAAGCGAACATGGAGGAGGCCCGGCGGCTCTATTACGTGGGCATGACCCGGGCCAGGGATCGGCTCTTTCTGTGCTGCGCGGAAAGTCATCCGTTCGTGGATGAAATCAGAAGTTCCGTCCCCGAGTGGGTGTCGGTGCAAGAATCGGTGATTTCCCTTACTCTGGATGAGGAGCGAGAAACTCGGGCCGAGCTGTGGGAGATGCAACTCGACGACGTCCATCTTTCTTTTCCGGCTTTAAAAAGCGGACATCCCGGAACGAGATCAGCCATTGACGCTCTGGAAACCGCTTCAAGCGAACTTCTGTTTAAACCCAGGGGAAAGGGGGTTCAGATCACCTCGGATGGAATCCCGGTCTGCGTCCTCTCGGCCAAGGGAAGCAAGGAATACCGGGCGTATCTGAACCGTGGCCTGAAGGTGGAAAAGACTTACCACTTGGCCTCCATCCACCGGAAGCCGTCCGAGCAGGATATGGTTGGAGGTTGGATTGATCCGGAGCGGTTCCCGTTCTGGCATGTGCCCCTTTTTCAGGTGATTTGGAGGGCGGAGGAGGGAGCGTTTTGAGGACTCTTACTTCATTTGGGGCGAGGCGGGCGCCATGCGGACTATGAGTCGGATCAAGAAGGCAGGGATATTCAGCTGGAGATTGAGGATTGCTCGCGGTGGCGGAGATCGACAACATCTGTGATTGCAAGCGGATAGCTTTGGACATCTGCCAAGGGTGTCGTCCAAAAAGCACCACCCAAACAAAAAAAGGGTTTACGGTTATCACCGTAAACCCTTAATTTTCTCTGGAGCCGACGAGGAGATTTGAACTCCTGGCCTGCTGATTACGAATCAGCTGCTCTACCAACTGAGCTACGTCGGCGTTGGTGGTGTTGTATTCAAAAAGCCGACGAGTCGCAATCGGTGAGATTGCGACTCGCCGGTTTTCTTTCATCTATTCCCGGAAGCGAGCCGATGCTCATCGGGATGGCCGAACCGAATTGGGGGATTACAGTTCGGCTTGAACTTCCTCAAGCATTTTCTGGATCTCTTGCAGCTTGGACTGCTGAGCCTGCGTTTCCACCTGAGTGCTCAGGTAGTTGATCTTGTTCGCGGACTCGGTGAGCATGCTGGAGAGGACCACACGCTTGGCTTCCTTGGGCAGATCCTTCAGGCTCTCGACCAAGGCTTCCATTTCGCCTTCCAGAGCGGTCATCTGGCCCTGAACCGTGACCAATTCCTGCTTCACGCCTTGCACTTCATTCAGCTTGTCGGCCACGCCGGTAATGTTCTGCTGCTGGGTAAAATAGAGGATGACCATCAGGACGACGGCCAACAGGGCGACGAACAGGGCGGCCTTGCCCAGATCGCTGCCGGTCTTCATTTCAAAAGCTTCTTCGTCGATAGGTTTGTAACCGGCCTTGGGGGCTTCGGCTGTAGAAGCGGCTTGATGTTCCGCGGCACTCATTGAGAATCCTCCTTATTCCATTGTTGATGAGACGGGGTCCGCAACCGTTTTGCGCTCAGTACTCAAAGATTGGTCGTTTATCAAGCAGCAAGGGCGAAATCACTCTGGTCCGGGCGGCTCCAGGTCAATCCGGGCACCGCGGGAATCATGCCCAAGCGGCGGGCGAAATCTCCGAACAACACCAGCCCGGCCTGCTCTCTGGGGCCGAACGCATAGCGAATGCACTGCCAATATTCCTGTAAGCTTTTCACGGTCAGCCAGTCCGGCCGTTCCAGCCGGGCGACCAGCGGAAAGGGGTCGTCCCGAAATTCTCGGGACGCCGCGTAGAGCGCCTTGGCGGCGCGGGTCAAAAGATGTTCGACACAGGGAGACAGGTTGCGCCGAACCATCCAGACTCCGAAAACGAAGGGAAGGTTCGTGAACTCTCGCCACGTCTGACCGAGGTCGATCAAATGCCATCCTCGCGGCGGATCGCAATGCAGCCGCAAGGCGAAGTCGCCTATTTCCAGAAACGGCATGTCCTTGTCTAGTTCTTGGCCGGGCCGCCGCTCGATCCATTCCGGCTCCGGCCATTGCCAGTGAAACCGCCATAAAATCCGCAGCAAGGCCGCGGAACTTGCCGATGCGGAGGAGAGCCCCACTCGGAGCCCGGATGCCAAACGCCTCGGCATTTCCGAAACCGGAAACGGACAGGCCAGCAGGACACTACGGACCGGTCCGTCGGAACTGATGCTCAGGTCGGGCAGTAGTGTGTATCTGTCCGCCCGGGACAAGTATTCAAAAGAAGAAGAGGGCGCGACGTCCAGTTCCGCTTCAGCCAGGGCCGTGTTCAGATTCGCGGGATGTCCGGCCATGATCCGGGTCAGGGCCTGCGTTTCGGGATCCAGGCGCTGCTGAAGCCCCTGGAACAAGGGCCAAACGTTCAGGTAGTCGATCCGTCCGATGCGGAGCATGGCCTTCTTCCTCTCACCGTCGGCCTCGCCCCGCAACGGGCGAAGGCCGAGGCCGACGGCGAGATCGGGCTAGGGCAGCTTGGACAGCAGTGTTTCCTTGATGGAATCAATGCTGCCTTCGCCATTGAGTTCAATGTAGTTGGTCTGTCCCTTGGCGGCCAGGTCCTTGTAGAAATAGGCGGCGGCCAGGGTGCCGGTGGTGGTGTCGTAGTAGATGTCATGCCGTTTGCTGATGGCGGCTTCGTCCTGGTCGTCGGCCCGGGTTTTCAGGTCGCCGCCGCAGACGCGACACTTGTCCCCGTTGGGCTTGATGGCGTCGATGAAAATATTGTTGGGGTGGTTGGGATCGTTGACGCAGAGACGGCGACCCATGATCCGATTCTTGGCCGTTTCACGGGGGAGCAAGATCTCCACGACGTACTCCAGCTTCATGCCGGCCTGTTGCAGGGCTTCCCAGAGCTTCTGGGCCTGGACCATGTTCCGGGGAAAACCGTCCAGCAGCCAGCCGTCCTTGCCCTGGGTCTTCAGGGTCTCCAGAACCATGGGGATGGTCACGTCGTCCGGGACCAAGTCGCCGCGGTCGATGTACTCCTTGGCCTTCTTGCCCAGTTCCGTGCCCTTTCCGATGTGCTCCCGGAAAATGCCGCCGGATTCGATGTGAGCCAGATTGTACTTCGATTTGATCAGGGACCCCTGGGTACCCTTTCCACTGCCGTTAGGACCAAACATCAGAATATTCACGCCACAATCCTCCTTGTGATAAAAGTTACAAGGCGATACCTTGACCTCCTTCGGCTGTCAATGTCAATGAATCGGGTCGCCGGGACAAATTTGTTCTCGTTTCTCACGCACTAAATGAATCGGTATCGATTTCGATTTTGATTGATGCCTTCCCCCGCTATCCCGCGGGCATTCATTTCGTCCGTCGCCAATCCATACCGTTCCACGGAGAATACCAACCATGCCCCACGATTTCACGTTGCTCAAGGAAACCTTCATCACCGAACTGCAGTCACGGGCCTTTCTGTATCGCCATGACCATACCGGGGCCAGGCTGTTGTCCCTGGTCAACGACGACGAAAACAAGGTTTTCGGGATCAGTTTTCGGACCCCGCCGGCCGACTCCACCGGAGTAGCGCACATTCTCGAGCATTCCGTGTTGTGCGGATCGCGCAAATACCCCGTGAAGGAGCCGTTCGTCGAGCTGCTCAAGGGATCGCTGCAAACATTTTTGAACGCCTTCACCTATCCGGACAAGACCTGTTATCCCGTGGCCAGCCAAAACATCAAGGATTTTTACAATCTGATCGACGTGTATCTGGACGCGGTCTTTCATCCCCGTCTGACTCCGGAGGTGTTCGGCCAGGAGGGCTGGCATTACGAGGTGGACGCGGACGGGACCTTGTCCATCCAGGGCGTGGTCTACAATGAAATGAAGGGTGCCTACGCCTCCCCCGACGGTCTGTTGTCCGAATACTCCCAGCAGTCGTTGTTTCCGGACACCACCTACGGACTGGATTCCGGAGGAAATCCGGAGCGCATCCCGGAACTGACCTTCGAGCAGTTTCTCAACTTCCATCGGCGCTACTATCACCCTTCCAACGCGTTCATTTATTTTTCCGGCGATGATGATCCAGACCGGCGGCTGGCCCTGATCAGCGAAGCCTTGCGCGAATTCGACCGCCTGGAGGTGGATTCCCACGTTCAACGCCAAGCCCCTTTTGCCGCGCCGACCCGCCAAACCCGGGGGTATCCGGTCAGCGCCGGGGAAAAGAGCGACGGTCAGGCCATGCTCACCCTGAACTGGGTGGTGGGAGACGCCCTGGACGTCCGCGAGGCCTTGGCCTGGCAGGTTCTGGAGTATTTGTTGGTGGAGATGCCCTCCTCGCCCTTGCGCAAAGCGTTGATCGACTCCGGTTTAGGCGACGATCTGGCCGGAGTGGGTCTGGAGGCGGAGCTGCGCCAGCTCTATTTTTCCACGGGCCTGCGAGGGATGCGAACGGAAGACGCCGACCGGGTGGAGCGCCTGATCCGGGAGACCTTGGAGGAGTTGGTTCGCGACGGAGTTCCCGCGGACCTGATAGAGGCGGCATTGAACAGCGTGGAGTTTCGGTTGCGCGAGCGCAACAGCGGACGCTTTCCCCGCGGCTTGGCTGTCATGCTTCAGGCCTTGATCCTTTGGCTGCACGACGCCGACCCCCTGGAAGGGCTGGCCTTTGAGGAGGATCTGAAGCGGCTGAAGGAGGATATCCTGTCCGGGAAGCGCGTCTTCGAAACCATGATCCAGGCCCGCCTGCTGGACAACCCGCACCATGGCATCGTGCTCCTGACGCCGGACCCCGAACTGGGCGAGAAAATGCGCCGGGACGAGGAAACTCGGCTGGCCGAGGCCCGGAACGCCCTGGACGCGACGGGTTTGGAGGCTGTTCGACGACAAACGGAAAAGCTCAAAGCCTGGCAGGAAACCCCGGATTCGCCGGTAAATCTGGCGACCATTCCGGGGCTGACCCGGACCGACCTGGACCGATCCGGCAAGCACATCCCGCGGGCTGTCCTGGACTGGGACGGCTGCCGCGTCCTGCTTCACGACCAGTTCACCACGGGTATCGTCCACCTGGAGCTGGGACTGGATCTGCGCCGCCTGCCCCTGGAAGACCTGCCCCACGCCGCCCTGCTAGGCAAGGTGCTGGTGGAGATCGGCACGGAAAAAGAGGACTACGCGGCCCTGGCCACCCGAATCAGTCGCAAAACAGGCGGAATCTGGCCGGAGCTGTTCACCTCGTCGAAACGCGACGCGGACGACGACGATACCGCGGCGTGGCTTTTCCTGCGAGGCAAGGCCATGGGCCACGGAGTGGATGAGCTGCTGGCCATTTTCACCGACCTGCTGCTCGCGCCAGCTCTGGACGACCGTCGCCGCTTCACCCAACTCCTCCTGGAAGAAAAGGCCGGGTTTGAGCGGATGCTCATCCCTCGCGGCCATACCCTGGTCAACACCCGGCTGCGTTCCGGCTTTTCCCTCGCGGACCAAGCCGGGGAGCGGATGAACGGCATTTCCTATCTGTTTTTTCTCCGGGCGTTGATCCAGGAAGTCGAAACCGACTGGGAACGAGTCCAGGCCCGGATGCGATCCATCCTGGAACGCTTGCTGGACCGGGCTTCCCTGGTATTCAACATAACCACGGATCAAGAACACTTCACGGCCCTGGAGCCGAAACTCAAACAGTTCCTGGCCGGGCTGCCCGCCGCTTCCACCGTTTCCTCACACGCTACGACCTGGGGCCTGCCGCCTCTTGGCGACGGGGAAGCCCTGACCATCCCCGCGCCAGTGAACTACGTGGGCAAGGGAGCGAGGGTTTCCAAGGATCTGCCTTGTTCCCTAGGCGCATTGATGGTGGTGACCCGGTACCTGCGCACCGCGTGGCTCTGGGACCGGATTCGGGTCAAGGGCGGAGCCTACGGCGCGTTTTGCATTTTCGACGCCCTGAGCCGCGGGCTGACCATGGTTTCCTACCGAGACCCGAATATTGTCAAAACCTTGGAGGCTTTCGACGCCACGGCCGCCTATCTGCGCACGAATCCCATCAGCGAGGACGAGTTGAACAAGGCCGTGGTCGGAGCCATTGGCGACCTGGACGCTCACCTGTTGCCGGACGCCAAGGGCCACGTCTCCCTGCGCCGATTCCTGACCAACCAGGACGACGCGTTCCGCCAGCGGGTCCGCGAGGAAATCCTGGCCTGCTCCGCGGCGGATTTCCGGGCCGTTGCCGACGTCCTGGACGCCTTCGGCGAACAGGGTCGGGTGGTGGTTTTGGGCGGGGAGACGGCCCTGAACGAGGCGGCCGCTTCGCAAACAGGCCGCGACCTGCTCCAGGGGCTGCGCACGACCAACGTCCTGTGATCGCGCGCCCTGAAGTGTTTCAGCAAGAACGGCGCTATGTTGTGGAACTACTCCGACGACAAGGCACGGTAGGATCACACGTCGCCGTGTTTCCGCCTTGACTTCATCCGGAGTCCTGCCATAATGCTTCCAGGCAAGTTCTTTTTTACACAATCCCATGAAAAAGGAGGTGAATCACGATGAAAAAGTCTATCATTTCAATTTTGGCCGCGGTTGCTCTGGTGTTCGCATTTGTTCTGCCGAACCTGAACGCCGCCGACGTACCTGGCGACGACTACATGATCCCCAAGCCCGGCGGGGACTATGAGCCGAAGCAACAATCCATTCCCTTCGCTCACTCCGTGCATGCGGACATTGATTGCTACCACTGTCACCACACCGGGGACGTCAATGAAGGCTGTATGGACTCCGGCTGTCACGACCTGATCTACCCGGAAACGCCTGAAGAGCGCAGAGATATTCTCTACTTCGAAAAGGCCTACCACGATCAATGCATCGGTTGTCACCGCGACCTGCGTCAGCAGGAACTGCCCACCGGTCCCGTGGCTTGCACCGGTTGTCACCCCAGGGACTAATTGCTTACCCTGACGGCTTCCGTAATTCAGGAGGGGCCGCGGTCAGCCGCGGTCCCTCTTGTTTTTTGCGACGGTCATGGTTTATGCAGACGCTGTCCGAGACGAAACGACCGTCATTTCTCCCAAGGAAGGAACCATGCCCAGTGCCGCCAAAAACGAAATCATCGACCTGACCGACATCGTTGAAGAGGGTCACCCCGAAACGCCGAACCTCAAGACCGCGAAGCCTTCCACGGCGAAGGACGAAACGCTGGACGATCTGGATTTGGAAAGAGAAATCGACCAGATTTTCGCGGACCTCGGCCCTCCCGAGCAGGATGTCCAGGGTGGCGGGTCAGGCAGAAAGGGCGAGCCGGATTCTGATACGCTGGACCTGGACGACCTGTTCGAGGACAAGGACGACAAAACCCCGGAAGTTTCGGACAAGCCTGAAAGCTCCAACGCTGGTGATGATTCGGCTCTGGATTTCGACAATTTATTCGACGAGCATGCCCAACCGAACCAGAAGGGCGAACGGGAGTCGGACGCGTCCACCGAGACCGCATCCACCGAGGCCACGCCGCAATCGAAGGATGAACCGGATTGGTTGGCGGAACTGGACGGTCTGGGCCTGGACGAGGCCAACCCCCAAGCGACGACTGCTCCGACGGACGCTTCAAGCGACGCCTCACCGGATATCGCGGATACCGCGCCCGCTGACTCCGAAATGAAGGCTGAATCGGATATCAGGGACACGCCGGGATCCGAGCCGGAGACGGGCTCAGAACCCGAAACCGCTCTGGAAATGGACCAGGGCACGACCGATGAGGTCCTTGAAGACGTTTCCTCCGTTGCCGAAAAAGCCGCAATCGCGGATTCCGCTTTGGACGAAGCACCCTCGCCCGAAAACGCTGTCTCGGAAGACACGCCCAAGGCTGTCTTGCCTGAATCCGTTTTACAACGTCTGCAAGAATTGGAAGACCGTTTGGCTGCTCTGGAACAGCGGGAGCCCCCCCAACTCAACGCTCCCGAACCAGACCTGGATGGTCTGCTGGCCCAAATGGACCAGCAAATGGACGAACGTGTCGGGTCGCGCCTGGACTCCGTGCAACAGACGATGGACGGCTTGGCCGAACAGGTGGAGACCGTTGCCGCCAAGGTCGTCGACGCGGAACTGGCCAAACTTTCCGAGTCCATGTCCGCTGACGTTGAGCAACGTCTGAGAGAGCGCCTTGAAGAACGACTGGAAGAACTCAGGATGTCTATGCAGGAGGACATCGAGCAAAAATTTGCTCCCGGCATGAATGAGCTGAAACAGGACAACGGCGAACAAGAAGCGAGCGTCGCCGCGTCCCCGGATGGATGGCGGGATGAACTGGTCGCGCTGCTGGACGAGCGTTTGGAGTCCTTGGGGATGGAACTGCGAAAAGAGCTGACGGACGAGATGGACAAGGCCGTCCCGCTGGCCGCCGCGCGGATCATCCGTGAGGAGATCCAGGCCATGAGTCAGGAAGAGGAAATGGCTGAACAATAGCTAAATAACGGGAGGGCCGTCCGGTTTTTCCGTTTTTAACCCGCCCGGTCATTGATCATGGTGGTCAAGGCCATTTCCCCAGGGCGGGTTTTTTCTTTGCCGAGGAGGTCGCGAGAATGGATCAGACGCAAAAGCAGGCCCTGCAGGTGACCAAGGAAATCGTGGTCAAGTTCATCGAAACGAACCGGATTTCCCCGAACACCTTTCCGGAATTGTTCGGGGACATTTACCGCTCCGTCCTCGGCACTATCCGCGACGAGGCCGGGGGCGACACGCCGGAAGGCGACGGTGACTCGGAGGCGGTAAAGTGACGTTCATGGCGGCACGGGTATGAACCCGAACCAAAAGGACGACCATAAGGATCACGGACGCCGCGTCGTCGGCCTGTTCGGACGCATCGCCCCCTGGTACGACTTCCTGAATCACTTCCTGAGCCTGGGGTGCGACGTTGTCTGGCGCAAGCGTCTCAGACGCTGCGTCCGCGTTCACCGGGCCAACCGGGTCCTGGATTTGGCCGCCGGCACCCTGGACGTGTCCCGGGAAATCGTCCGCCATATGCCCAATGTGGACGTCGTGGCCATGGATTTCTCCGAGCCGATGCTGCGCCGAGGACAGCGCAAGATTCGCGGCAAGGGAGATGAAAGAGGCATGCCTTCACGTCCACGTATCCAGCCGGTGGTAGCGGATGGGCGGGCTCTGCCCGCTCGGGACGAATGCGTGGACTGCGTGACCATCGCCTTCGGGATCCGCAACATCCGCCCCAGGGAGGCCGCGTATCGGGAAGTGCTCCGGGTGCTCACGCCGGGAGGGCGGTTCTGCATTCTGGAGTTCGGGGCGGGCCGCCAAAAGATCCTGCGCGGATTCTACAACCTCTACCTGCACCGCGTCCTGCCGTTGATCGGGCGGATATTCTCCGGAGACCCCCAGGCTTACCGCTACCTCGCCGAATCGATTCAGGAGTTTCCGGACGCCGGGACGTTGTGCGGGGAACTGCTTCAGGCGGGGTTTGCCCGGGCCTACTCCGTGCCCATGACCTTCGGGATCGTCCAGTTACATATCGCCGAAAAAGCCGGGACGGGGCATGGAGCCTAGAAAAATTTTCGGGCCAGGGCCAGAAAGACCAAGCCGGCGATAATCGCCGCCAAGCCCAATTTGCGGAGCGCGGACGGCGGACGTTCGGAGAGAAATCGCAGATACTCGGGCATTTTTTCGGACCAGAGAAAATAAGGGATGCCTTCCATGATCAAGGCCAAGCCGAGGGCCGCCAACAACAGCTGCATGTCAAACGTCATGGACGGCAGATATCGCTTCCCTTGGGGCTTTGTCCAGAACGGACACGATACCTCCATTCCCCGCAACGTGACATCAACAGATCGCCCTGCATGCAATCCACGTCATTCGCCGCCAAACGCACCCTGATCCTGGCCACTGCCACTGCCATGGAAATGCGGGCCGCCTTGCCGGGTCTTTCCCGACACGTGCCGGTGGAGCATGAGTGGAACCGCCTGAGCGTTTCCCCGGGGGGGCTTCAGGGACGGCCCTGGGAGGAACTTGTCCTGCTGGTTACCGGGGTGGGCCCGGTGAACGCCGGAATCGCCCTGGGACGTCTGCTGGGCAGCCTGTCGACCGGTTCATTAAGAGACGCGCCCGAACCGGTCGGCGTGCTGAATCTGGGTGTGGCCGGGGCCTTCTCCCTGGAGCGGCTGCCTTTGGGCACAGCCGTCGTGGTAACCGAGGAAGTCTGGCCGGAGTACGGCCTGCTGGCCGCTTCCGGGCTTGACCCCAAGGGCATTGGATTGGCCCAGGGCAAGGTTGACGGCGAGCCGGTCTGGGATCGGCTGCGGCTCACGCCGGAAAGCTGTGCCCGGCAGATGGGCCTGAATATTTCCGGTTTGACCAGGGCGGTCGGCCTGACAGTGGCCGGAGTGTCCGGGACGCCGGAACGGGCCGAGGCCCTGCGGACCAAATACTCTTGCGATATCGAAACCATGGAAGGCTTCGCCCTGGCTTGGGCCTGCTCTCTGGCCCGCGTACCCTTCGTGCAGGCGAGAACCGTCTCCAACCTGGTGGGTTCCAGGGATGCCGCGCACTGGAACCTGAACAGGGCCAAGCAACGCTTGGCCCCGGTTGCATCCGCGCTGCTCGGCGATATTGAGGGAACTGCATGTCCGAACTGATCACGCCGCCCTTGCCCCTAACCGTGGCCGTTTCTCCGTGTCCCAACGACACGTTCATCTTCGGCGCTTGGGTGCTCGGCCAATGCGCCCCCTTGCCGGACCAAACCGCGTCCTTCATCTGGGAAGACGTGCAGGTGCTCAACGAGGCCGCTGCTCGAAGAGCATACGACGTGGTCAAGGTTTCCGCGGCCCAGGCCCTGAAACTGCTGGACGATTACGTCCTGCTCCCGGCGGGTGGGGCGTTCAGCAAGGTGCACGGGCCAAAGTTGGTGACCTCCCGCACCTCTTCTTTATCTCCTTCAGGCGCTCCGCGCACCATCGCCGTCCCGGGTCTTGGAACCACGGCCGCGGCTCTGTTGCGCCGAGCCTGGAGCGAACCGGCGGAGTTGATTCCGGTGCGCTATGACCGAATCGTAAACATGGTGCTGCAAGGTGAGGTGGACGCCGGGCTTTTGATCCATGAAAGCGCCCTGTTGCTGGACCGGTACGGGCTGTCCTGCATCCTGGATCTCGGACGCTGGTGGGACGAACGAACTCGCGGTCTGCCTTTGCCGCTGGGATGCATTCTTGGACGGCGAACCTTGAGGCCGGAGACGTTGGAACGGATCACGGCCCAAATTCAGGCCAGCCTGAATCACGCCGCCCACGCCCCGGACTCCATCTGGCCCCTGGTCCGAGCCCTGGCTCAGGAACTGGACGATGAAGTACTCCAGGCCCATATCCGGACGTACGTCAATCATTATAGTCGGGACATGGGCGAGGAAGGCACGCGCGCCCTGGAATGTCTGGGAGAGATGGTCCGTGACGCCGCACCGCGCGCTGTTGACACGTCGTCGTCCTCCTGACTATTTCCCATTCGGGAACTGCTCTTTCTTTTTCATTTCATCATACGCGAGGGTGGCGGAACTGGTAGACGCACCAGACTTAGGATCTGGCGGCTTGTCCGTGGGGGTTCGAGTCCCCCCTCTCGCACCACTTCAATCGGTCATGTCGCACCGCGCAATGCGGCCCCCGCCCGGCGGCCTTCGCATTTATTGCGGCTTATTAAAAAAAACGATATACTTTCCCACTTTTTACCTTAGGCGAACCCCGTACGGCGGCCTTTCCGCCATGAGCGGGTCGTTCACGCAATTGCGCCGCTTTGACCAAGTCAAGCGGTGTCGACTTTTTCGTCAATAACTCCAAGGAGGAATCGTTCATATGCAGCATGAAGTGCTCGAACCGACGCCGGTCAAACGCACCGTTAAAATCGTCACCCCGCCGGAAGAGGTCAATTCGGCCTTGGCCGTGGCCATCGCCCTGTATCGCAAGGATGCCGTGATCAAGGGCTTCCGCAAGGGCAAGGTGCCCTCGTCCGTCATTGAGGGCATGTTCAAAAAAAAGATCTACGAAGAGGCCACCAACGACCTGATCAACTGCCACATCAACGAAGTGATCAACGAGATGCAGGTCAAGCCGCTCTCGAGAATCGACGTGGATGCCGGGGAATTGGTCAGGGATCAGCCCTTTGAATACACAATCAGTTTTGAAGTGGCACCCGAATTTGAGCTACCATCCTATGAAGACGTCGCCGTGGAAGAGGAGAAAGCCCAGGCCAGCGAGCACGACACCCAATTGGTGGTGGACCGCATTCGGCGGAATATGGCGGAAATCGTCCCGCTGGAAGAGGATCGCCCGGCTCAGGACGGAGACGTGGTGGTCGTGGATTTTTACGCCTCTCTGGACGGCAGAATCCTCGACGACTTCAAGGCCGAAAATTTTCAATTGGAGTTGGGCCAGGAACAGGCGTTGCCGGAGTTCGAGGCCCTGATCCAGGGCATCCGCCCCGGTCAAGGCACGGAATCGGAGATTACCTTTCCGGAGGACTTCCTCAACGACGCGTTGGCCGGCAAGACCGTGACCATGAACGTGAAGCTCCAGGAGATCAAGCAGAAGAAGCTCCCGGAGGTGGATGCGGAACTGGCCAAGAAAGCCGGTAATTTCGATTCCGTGGAGCAGTTGCGCGAAGCCATCGAGAAATCCTACGTTGAGTCACGCAAACGCGTGAACAAAGCCGCCGCGCAAAAGAAGATATTGGACAACCTGACCTCACAGGTGGATTTTGCCCTGCCCGAATCCATGGTCACCGAGCATATCGACCGGATGGTCCAAGAAATGCAGCATCGTCTGGAACGGATGGGCAAGCGCATCGAGGCCCTGGGCAAACCCATGGGGGAAATCCGGGAACAGTTCCGGCCCAACGCTGAAGACCTCGTCAAGTCCCAATTGTTCCTTTTGGCCGTAGCCACCAAGGAGAATCTGCGCGTTTCGCCCATGGAAATCGATGCCTTCTTTCGGGACATGGCCCAGCAGACCGCTCAGGACGCCCAGGGATTGAAGCATTTCCACGAGCAGAACAATCTGATGCCGGCCGTCAGCGACCGCATCCTGGCGGACAAGGCCATTGAACTGATCTACTCCAAGGCCCGGATCACGGAGGTCGAACCCAAACGGTCCGAGGAATCCGATCCTGAAAACGCCGAGTCCCAAAGCCAGACAGCGTCGTAACCATCGCGCCATGCCGCGAGGAACCTCGGCAAGTCCGCTCCCCCGAAACTTTCCGGGGCGGCGGGCTTGCCTTTGTCGTTTTAATTACTACCTACGCGATTCGCGTAACAACAACCGCGTCCCACCTCTCCACGGGTCCGCGACCTCTCGCCGTCCGCGGGCTTCGCTGTCGGCCACTCAACTCCAGGAGGAATCATCATGCCCATGGGCGTGCCCATCGTCATAGAAACCACGGGGCGGACGGAACGGGCCTACGACCTGTATTCGCGTCTGCTCAAGGACAGAATTTTAATCCTGGGAACGGCCATTGACGATTACGTCGCCAATCTGGTCTGCTCCCAGCTTCTTTTTCTGGAGTCCGAAAACCCGGAAAAAGAAATCAACATGTACATCAATTCCCCCGGTGGCTCCGTCACCGCCGGCTTGGCCATCTACGACACCATGCAGTACATATCCTCCCCCGTGGCCACGCTTTGCCTCGGACAGGCCGCCAGCATGGGCGCGTTGCTGCTCACCGCCGGAGCCAAGGGCATGCGCTACGCCCTGCCTAACAGCCGAATTCTGATCCACCAACCCATGGGCGGTTTCCAGGGGCAGGCCACGGACATCGACATCCAGGCCAGGGAGATCATCCGTCTGAAGGAAAAGCTCACCGATATCCTGGCCTCGCACACCGGCGCGGACCTGGAAAAGGTTCGCCACGACACGGAGCGGGACTATTTCATGAGTGCGCAGGAAGCCGTGGATTACGGGCTGATCGACAAGATTCTCTCCTCCAGATCGCAACTGAAGTCATCGTAGAGGTTTGTATGGCCAAAAAGAAACCCAATCAGCCGCACTTGGGATGCTCGTTTTGCGGTAAGAGTCAGGACCAGGTCCGCCGGCTGATTGCCGGGCCGGACGTGTACATCTGCGACGAATGCGTCCTCTTGTGCGAGGAAATCATCAACCAGGACGACATGGAAACGGAACAGCAGGACGGACGACTGCTGACTCCGGAGGAACTGCACAAGAAGCTGGACGAATTCGTAATCGGACAGCAGCAGGCCAAGAAAGTCCTCTCCGTGGCCGTGCACAATCATTATAAGCGGGTCTTTTACGCCCCGCAGATGGCCGACGGCGTGGAGTTGGACAAGAGCAACATCCTGCTGATGGGGCCCACGGGCTCAGGAAAGACCTTGCTGGCCAAAACCCTGGCTCGGATCTTGAAAGTTCCCTTTGCCATCGCCGACGCCACCACCCTGACCGAAGCCGGATACGTGGGCGAGGACGTGGAGAATATTCTGGTGCAGCTGCTCCAGAACGCGGACTTCGACATCGAAACGGCCTCCAAGGGAATCATCTACATCGACGAGATCGACAAAGTTTCCCGCCGCTCCGACAGCCCCTCCATTACCCGGGACGTCTCCGGCGAAGGGGTCCAACAGGCCCTGCTGAAAATCATCGAGGGCACGGAGGCCAACATCCCCCCCAAGGGCGGGCGCAAGCATCCTCAGCAAGAATACATCCGGATGAACACCTCCAACATCCTGTTCATCGTGGGCGGGGCGTTCATCGGTCTGGAACGGATCATTCAGCAGCGCACCCAGTCCAAATGCATGGGCTTCGGGGCCGCCCTGACCTCGCCCAATGATGAAGACGCATGCTCCTTTCTGGATCAAGTCCAGCCCATGGACCTGATCAAGTTCGGCTTTATCCCCGAACTGGTGGGGCGGCTGCCCATTCTGGCTTCGCTCAAGAATCTGACGGAGGACGACCTGGTCCGTATTCTGACCGAGCCGAAAAACGCCCTGATCAAGCAGTACCAGAAGATGTTCGAGATGGAGAACGTCCGCCTGCGCTTTACCCAGGACTCCCTGCGGGCCATCGCCCGCCAGGCCATTGAGCGCAAGACCGGGGCCCGGGGGCTGCGCAACGTGCTGGAGAGCATCATGCTGGACATCTCCTACCGGCTGCCGTCCTTGACCGGCGTACAGGAGTGCGTGGTCAACCAGTCCGTGGTGGAGAACGAATCCGAACCGCTGTTGATTTACGAGCAGGAAGTCAAGACCGCCTGAGCGCAAGGTCGCATGGCTTTGCAAAGGATCGCCCATGCCGGAGAAGAAAGAAAAAAAGGACCAGATCATCGTCGCGTCGGAAACTCATCTGCCTTTGATGACCTTGCGGGAAGTGGTCATGTTTCCCCGGGCCATCATGCCGTTGTTCGTCGGACGTGAGACGTCCATCCGGGCTATCGAGCGCGCACTGAACAAGTTCGACAAGCAGATCTACCTGGTCACCCAGAAACATCCCGAGGCCGAGGATCCATCCCCCGAGGACCTGTACGACCTGGGTACGGTCAGCCGGATTCTGCAGTTGCTCCGGCTCCCGGACGGGACCATCAAGGTGCTTTTCGAGGGGCTTTACCGGGCCACATGGTCCAAGGAGTTCGGCATCCAAGAGGTCGAGCCCGGATACCCCATGGTCCTGGCCCACGGCGTGACCGACGAGGACGCGGCCACCCCGGAGGCCCTGGCCCTGATCCGAGCGGTCCAGGACTCCCTTCAGGATTACGCCAAGATCAATAAGAAGCTGGCGCCGGAAACCATGGCCGCCATCAACTCCCTGAACACTCCGGGACGGCTGGCGGACAGCCTGATGCCGCACCTGAAAGTTCCCTTCGCGGACAAACAGGCGGCCTTGGAACAGCCCAATCCCCAGGCTCGCCTGGAAAAAGCCTACGAATTGCTGCTCAAGGACATTGAGCTGACGTCCCTGGAGAAAAAGGTCAAGAGCCGGGTCAAACAGCAGATGGAGCGCAATCACCGGGACTTCTACCTCAACGAGCAGATCAAGGCCATTCAAAAGGAAATGGGCCGGGGCGAGGAGGAAGCCGGCCAGGAACTCGACGAACTGGCCAAGCAGCTCGAAGCCCTGGACCTGCCGGACGAGGCCCGGGAAAAGTGCGCCAAGGAGATCAAGAAGCTGCGACAAATGCCGTCGCAGTCAGCCGAGTTCACCGTTATCCGCAACTACGTGGACTGGATCCTGAGCCTGCCCTGGAACGCCATTCAGCCCACCTCCCTGGATCTCAAGGCTGCCCAGACAATCCTGGACGAGGACCATTTCGCCTTGGAAAAACCCAAAGAGCGGATTCTGGAATACCTCGCCGTGCAGACCCTGGTGGAGAAGATCAAGGGGCCGATCCTCTGCCTGGTCGGCCCTCCCGGGGTGGGCAAGACCTCTTTAGCCAAGTCCGTGGCCCGGGCCATGGGCCGGGAGTTCGTGCGCATCTCCCTGGGCGGAGTTCGGGACGAGGCCGAAATTCGCGGCCATCGCAGAACCTACATCGGGGCTCTGCCGGGGAAGATCATCCAGTCCCTGAGGCGGGTCAAATTCAACAACCCGGTGTTCTGCCTGGACGAGGTGGACAAGATGAGCACGGATTTCCGGGGCGACCCCTCCGCCGCGCTCCTGGAAGTGTTGGACCCGGAACAGAACGACGCCTTCAGCGATCACTACCTGGACCTGGACTACGACCTGTCCAAGATCTTCTTCATCACCACGGCCAACACCCTGCATTCCATTCCCGGCCCCTTGCGGGACCGCATGGAAATCATCCGTCTGCCCGGCTATCTGGAAGTGGAGAAGTCGCGCATCGCCAAGGACTTCCTGATGCCCCGCCTGCTGACCAAGCATGGCCTGACCGTCTCGGACATGACCTTTTCCGAGGGCGCGGTGCTGGAGATCATCCGCCGCTACACCCGAGAGGCCGGAGTGCGCAACCTGGAGCGGGAAATGGCCTCCATCTGCCGTAAAGTCGCCCGCAAGGTGGTGGAGGAAGGACGGGCCGAAAAGCCCGTGGCCGTAAGCAAGACCATGGTCTCCACATACCTGGGCGTTCCGAAGTTCCGCTACGGCGAACGCGAGGAGCGGTCCCAGCCCGGAGTGGCCACGGGGCTGGCCTGGACGGAAATGGGCGGGGAACTGCTCCTGGTGGAGGTCTCCCTGATGCCGGGCACCGGCAAAGTGGAGATCACCGGCAAGCTGGGCGACGTGATGCAGGAGTCGGCCCGGGCCGCTTGGAGCTACGTCCGCTCCCGCTCGGACCTGTTCGGACTGAAACCGGACTTTTACAAGGAAATCGACATCCACATCCACGTTCCGGAAGGCGCCACGCCCAAGGACGGCCCTTCCGCCGGAATCACCCTGGCCACCAGCGTGATCTCGGCCCTGCTCAACCTCCCGGTTCGCAACGACCTGGCCATGACCGGGGAAATTACCCTGCGCGGCCGCGTTCTGCCCATCGGCGGGGTCCGGGAAAAACTCCTGGCCGCGCACCGCGGGCTGATCAGCAAGGTGATCATCCCGGCGGACAACGCCAAGGACCTCAAGGAAGTCCCGGCGAGCATCCTCAAGGACCTGGAAATCGTCACCGTGGAGCACATGGACGACGTCCTCTGTCACGCCCTGACCGTGGGCGTGCGCGAAGACATCTTCTGCGTCCCCCCCACGGACATCCTGCCTCTGTCCCGCCGACTGCTCAAAGAGGAACACCAACCCAGGACGCAGTAAGCGAAGCGGGAAATAGCCGCCAAAAAATCGGCAAAACAGAAAACAAAAAGGGGCTGAATGATCACATCATTCAGCCCCTTTGAAATTCTGGTCGGGACGAGAGGATTTGAACCTCCGACCCCCTGAACCCCATTTATGAAGATTTTTCGTAATACATTAATATTATTATCTTAACTTGTTCTAGAACCACATCATAACGACCATTTTACCCCATTCACAGACATTCCCGTAGTGGCAAAGGAGTAGTGGCAACGATAGAGGCTGGAAATCGCCTCACCAAGCTGCATTTATTAGATTCTTTGAGTTGTAAAGTTCACGCCTTTGACCGATGGTGCGGTGTTATTGTTATAGCCTACGGGCTCTCCAAATCACGGAATTCCCAACCAAAAGTCTTTCAACTACACCCAAATTCTCCAAACGCTCCAATGCCATTTCGGTGATAACAGGAGACTCTGGGAGTCCAGGCCATCTGATCCACCATCTATGAATTCCTTCCAGGGTATCTGCTGATTCCGGACGTTGCGAAAGGAAGGTCGTAATTTCATCTTGGGCAAACTGAATGGTTTGTTCATCCAAAACCCGCCGGGCCTGGGCTTCTCCGGACATGACCAGCCCGGTCAGGCAGAGCATAACAGCCAGAATTGTTATCGCGAGCAGCTTCTTCATTATATTTTTCTCCTGTTGATATTGAACCGTTATGGCCTTGCATATCGTAAAGCACGTTCCATGCCATGAAATAAGCTTTACGATTTCAGATTGTTGAGAAAAATCAGGGAGGCGACGTGGGCGCGGTATGTGGGGAGTCTTGGGAGATGAAGCTTGGAGGTCCAGCCCCGCTTTCGTACACAATAGCTGCCACTCTCACGCCGCCTTTGCCTGCTCTTCCTCATACGTCAGCCGGAACACGGTGCTCGTCAAGAAGCTCCGGAAGCTTTCGTTGTCCATGAACAGTTTGAACATGTCGGTGTCGTCCTTGATCAGGGCGGCCATGACCCGGAGCAGGGCTTTGTCGTATTCGATGGGGGCGTTTTCCTTGTCCGAGTTTTGTTGGGCGTTGCGAAAGGCCGGGGCTTCGGCAACTTTTTCGGGGATGGTTTTGGTGATCATTGAGCGCACCCTGTCGGCATCCTGCCAGGGAAAGTCGCCGAAGTGCTCGTTGAAGACCTTGATGATGTTGGAGAGCCGGTCCAGTTCCGGTTCCTGTTTATGCCCTCCGCCCGTGGTGGGTACGGGCTCAATCTATCCGAAACCTCGTCCCATGTATTGCCCACGATCCAGGAAAAAGCAAAGGCCGTCCATCCCGAAGGACAGACGGCCTGATTCGCGATGAGATGAGGCTGCCCCAGCGACAACCCCATCCACCCAAAGGGCCAAATCACCGAAGAATCAAATCATCCATCACTGTGCCGAACGCACTGCCCGCACGTGAAAGTCGCTGTTCGCATTGTAGCGGCCCTCGACACCGTCGTGGAAGTGCACGGCCCAGGCTTGATCAGAAGACCCATTGGACGACCAGTAGTCTCCTGGCTTAACGTCCATCATTCTTTTACATGGCGAGTTGTACAGCTTTTTTAACTCATTAGTTGCTGGCAACCGCCAATCCGAATGGCCACCCAGTGAAAGTCCGGAGGCGAAACTCATAGCGTCATTCCTGTTCATTGGACCAGCCGTCGCAATCTGCCACATCAGGCCTTTCCATTTGTCCGTTATGGTCCCATCTCTATTGTCCACGCATACATCGGTAATCGTCTCGGCCATAACCTGCCCGGACAGACAGAGCAGAGCCGCCATAGCTGCAATCGCGAGAAGCTTCTTCATAATTTTTTCTCCTGTTGAGGTTGGACCGTAATGGTCTTGCATCTCTTTAAGCACGATCCATGCCATGAATAAAATTGCACGAATCCAAGGCATTAGAAGAAAGCGCCAGCCGGTTGAAGCCCAACTGTTTGCGCCAATTTCGTTGGCACTGCCAGGATTCTTGGCTGTCAGAGAGATGCCTGGAAGCTGTTGGCGTCGAGTCCGGAGCGCAAGGGCGAGGAGGCCAATGGCAATGGGCGAGACTTCACTCGTGGTGTTGATAGCAGGATGACATTACACGGGTCAATCGGGGGCAGGACCTGGGCTGGGGATGTCGGCGGATCGGCCTGCTGCGTCCTGTTCGAACCGTCGCCGGAGGATAGGGCGCGGAGCATGGCCTTGATGGACGTTATGGATCGGGTAAACGCCAAGTGGGGAGCCATGACCATGCGGGTGGCGGCTGAAGGGACGGGTCAGCGGTGGGTGATGCGGCAGGCGCATTTGAGCCCGAAGTACACGACGGATTGGAAGGCGTTGCCGAAGGTTTTGTGAAATTCGACTGGCTGGATCAGTACTCCGAAGGATCATAAGGCCGCATAGTATCCGGGTTCAGTCCCTTGCTTCGATCCCGTAAGATAGACTTCCCGCCCCCTGGCCCAATAGACTGCCCCCCTCCAGGCCCTATCGAGTTAGGGATACAATCTCGCCATGCTGGGCTTGTTGTTGTCTGGGTCTGGTCTATGGTTGTGGTTAGTAGGAGGATGGCCAGGAGAAGTGTGGTGCGTGTCATTACGTGTGGTCTTTCATTTGCTTAAAATATTGAAAGACCCTCTAAATAAAACAAAAAAGGGGTCACGATGTGCATCGTAACCCCTTGAAATTCTGGTCGGGATGAGAGGATTTGAACCTCCGACCCCCTGAACCCCATTCAGGTGCGCTCCCAGTCTGCGCTACATCCCGTCAAAAAAGAATTCTTTACGCCATTCATCCTCCGGCTGTCAATCAGCCCTGGCGCAAAAATGCGGTTCTCTCGAAACCGAGTCGTCAGCCTTTGAGGCAGGCCAGGGGGGCTAGGCGGGCGACTTTGGCGGTCAGGCCGGCCTGGGCCGTGGCTTCAACCACCTGGTGGATGTCCTTGTAGGCTGCGGGAGCTTCCTCGGCCAGGCCCTTGAGGTGGTTGGTTCGGATCAAGATGCCCTGGGAGGCCAGGGAGTCCAGGACGTCCCGGCCTTTGGCCAGCTTCAAGGCCTGGGACCGACTCAGGGCCCGGCCCGCGCCGTGACAGGTGGAGGCGAAGGCAGTCCGGCTGGTTTCCCGGCCGACCAGGATATAGGATGCCGTGCCCATGCTCCCGCCCACCAGCACGGGTTGGCCGATGGTCCGAAACGGCGGCGGGACTTGGGGATCGCCGGGGCCAAAGGCTCGGGTGGCGCCCTTGCGGTGCACGAACAAGGTTTTCGTGGCCGTCTGGACCGGATGGCGCTCCTTGCGGCAGGTGTTGTGGTTGATCTCGAACAGCGTGCGCAATGCGGCCTGGGGAAGAATCCGGGCAAAGGCCTCCCGGATCCGGTGGACGATCACCTGACGGTTGGCCATGGCGAAGTTGGCGCCGCAGGCCATGGCCGAGAAATACCGTTCGCCTTCCGGCGAGCGGATCGGGGCGGAAACCAGCTCTTTCTCCGGCACGGGGATCCCGTATTTCCGGGCCGCCTGACCCAGGACGTGAATGAAGTCCGTACCGATCTGGTGCCCCAGCCCTCGGGAGCCGCAGTGCACGGAGAGCAGCACGTCGCCCGGGGCCACGCCCAGGACCCGGGCCGCGTTCGGCTCCAAGACCTCCTCCACGACCTGGAATTCCAGGTAATGATTCCCCGCGCCCAGGGTGCCGAGCTGACGTTTTTCGCGTTGGCGGGCAGCGGCGGAGACCTGATCCGGGTCCGCGCCGGGCATGGTCCCGCCGTCTTCCAGCCGCTCCAACTCCCCCTGTTCTCCGTATCCCCGGCTCACCGCCCACCGGGCCCCCTGGGTCAACACCCGGTCCAACTCGCGGGCCGTGAGGGACATGTTGCCCACCCCGGCGGGGACCAGAAGCTGCAGCGCATGCAGCAACGCCTCCAGGTGCGGCAGGATTTCTTCCCGGTGCATGCCCGTGTGCAGAACCCGGACCCCGCAAGCGATGTCGTAGCCCACTCCCCCCATGCAGATAACCCCGTCCCGGTCCGGGTCGAAAGCCGCCACTCCGCCGATGGGAAAGCCGAACCCGCTGTGGGCGTCCGGCATGGCCAGGGCCGCCTCGACGATGCCGGGCAGGGCGGCCACATTGGTCAGTTGCCGGGCCACGGCCTCGTCCATGTCCGCGACCAAGGCGCGATCTCCGACAATCCGGGCCGGAACGCGCATCGCCCCGCTTCGCGGCAGCTCCCACATCCAGGGGGAAATCCTGGTCAATGACTTGAGGTCCATCGGGTTACCTGAGTCTTGAGGAAGAACATTGCCGACAGTCTGTTCAAAAACCTGGGCCTGTCACCCCTTGCGCTTGAACAGCTTCTCCAGCTCATTAACCCCCAGACGGACGGTAATAGGGCGTCCATGAGGGCAAAATGCGCGGTCCATGCAGTTCAGCCAGGCGTCCAGCAGGTGCAACGCTTCGGAGCGATCCAACTCCTGACCGGCGGTAATGGCGCTTTTGCAGGCCATCAGGGACCAGATCGGGTCCAGCTTGCGGGAGAGGGACCGGGCCGGGTCCGTCTCCGGATCCGTTTTTTGTGCTTGGTCCGGGTCGTGGCCCAAATCAAGGTCAGCGGGTTGCTCGTTGAGCAGATCCAGAAGAAATTCCTTGGCCGCGCCGGTGGCCAAATGTTCGGGTAGACCGCGAACAAGCAATAGGCCGGGCCGGGGATTGTCCAGGCGAAACCCGATTTCCGGCAAGGTCGTCCAGAGCTGTTCCAGGGCTTCCTGCTGAGCCGGGTGCAGGGACAGTTCCAAGGGGATCAGCAGATCACGGGGCAGCGGACGGGCGGAATGGCGCAAACGCTGAAACAGAATCCGTTCGTGGGCCGCGTGCTGGTCCACCAGAAGCAATCCTTCGGCAGTGGCCAGGACCAGATAGGTGTTCAGCACCTGCCCCAGGTACTGAACGCCGGCTGAATCAGGACCGGACGGCCCAAGTGGTTGCGGGGAGTGGCCGACGGAGGTGGGCCGGATCATCGGCTCGATGGTTTCCGCGCGGTCTCCGGATGCTTCCACCGTCGCCACCAAGTCTGAACGCGGTCGGAGTTCCGTGGGAAAGAGTCGTTGATATTCGCGAAGGGTGGAAAACTTGGGACGACTTTCCGAGCGCGGATCGTCCGGATAGGCGACCTCCTGAACTGGTGGCCTTCCTGGGGAGAAATGATCGCTCCGGGCTCTGGCGAGACCGTCCGCGAGATCATCCGCGTGGCCGCCGGGGCGGCCGTCCGGGCGGTGGCCGAAGGCCAGATCCGCGAGGCGACTCCCGGAGGCCGCGTCCTCTGCCGGTTCGGTGGAGGCGGGGCCCAGGGAGAAGGTCTTGGGTTCGGCACGCTCCAGGGCCTGGGCTACCGCGGCGCGGACCAGGGAGAAGATGGCCTTCTGGTCGCGAAACCGGACCTCGGACTTGGCCGGATGGACGTTGACGTCCACCTCCTCCGGCGGAATCTCCAGGAACAGGGCCGTCTGGGGATACTCACGGGACAGCAGCCGCCCCTGGTAGGCGTCCCGGACCGCGCGCAGCAAAAGCTTGTCCTGCACCGGACGCAGGTTGACGTACAGCAGCATCCGGTCCGTCTGGCCCTGGGCCGTGCCCGGCGCGCCGACCATCCCGTACAGGCGTTGTCCGTCACGGGCTAGATCCACCTCCAGTAGCCCATCCGTGACCGCGGGCGGCCAGATCGCGGCCAGGCGTCGTCGCAAATCCGGAGTGGGCGGCAGGTTCAAGGCCGTCCGACCGCCCACAGTGTATTCAAAGTGCACCCCGAGGTGGGCCAGGGCCAGCCGGCAGAATACGTCCTGGCAGCGCTTGCCCTCGGTGGTGGTGGTCTTGAGGAATTTCAACCTGGCGGGAACATTGACGAACAGATCCCGGACCTCCACCCGGGTGCCCGCGGGCAGGGCGGCAGGGCCGACGCCGACAACGCGCCCGGCGTCCACGTCGATAAACGTGGCCGTCTCCGCCCCTCGAGCCAGGGAGGCCAGACGCAAGCGCGAGACCGAGGCGATGCTGGGCAGGGCCTCGCCCCGAAATCCGAAGCTGTTTAGAGAGAACAGGTCTTCGCTGCTGAGAATCTTGCTGGTGGCATGCCGGGTCACGGCCAGTTCCAGTTGGTCCGGTGCGATGCCGAATCCGTCGTCCTGAACCTGGATCAGCCCCTGGCCGCTGCGGTCCACCACGACCTGAATCCGCGTCGCGTCGGCATCCAGGCTGTTTTCAAGAAGTTCCTTGAGCACGCTGGCCGGACGCTCCACCACTTCGCCGGCGGCGATCTGGTTTTGCAGTTCCGGGGGCAGGATGCGGATGGAGGGGTTGTGATCAGGCATATGTCGGCGTGGCGCGTGGTTGGTCCACGCTGTTCTCAGGGTTCATCGGATTCAAACAGGACATTCCAGGTCGCGCAGAAATTCGCGGGCCGCCCGGGCTCCGGCCTCGGCGCAGGCCGGGCCTTTGAAAAAATCCAGCAGCCGGAAGTCGCGCAGCTCCGGTTGGATCAGGAAGTCGGGCGGTTCCTTTTCCAGGCGCATCAGGTTCACGGTTCGCTGCATGATGTACATGCTGTGGATCAGCACGGAAACCAGGCTGGGCTTGCGGCCCGAGGCGATGAGATCGGCCGAGCACCCTCCGGTTTCGAGAACATGGGCGTTGAGGTCCACGGCCACCACCACCTCGGCCCCCATCCGACGGCAAATGTTGACCGGCAGAGGGTTGATCAGTCCTCCGTCCAGCAAAAGCCGGTCCTTGACCTTGCCCGGCGTGAACATGCCCGGCAAGGCGATGCTGGCCCGCACCGCCGGAATGATCGGGCCGGTGGTGATGACCACCTCCTCGCCGGTGACCGCGTCCGTAGCGTTGACCGCCAGCGGCGGATCGCACTCCTCCAGGTTCTCGACGCGCAAAAAGCCGGCCAGAAACTCCAGGATCTTGTCCCCGTCCATCAGTCCGCACTTCATCAAAACGGGATCGACCATGCGCAGCAGGTCCAGCCGTTGCAGCGTCAGGGCTCGGTCCACGAAGCGCGGCCAGTCCCCTCCGGCATAGACCGCGCCGATAAACGCGCCGATGCTTGAGCCGGCAAGACAAGCCGGACGCAACCCAGCCCGGCTCAACTCCTGAAGAAATCCGATGTGGGCGAACCCCCGGGCCGCACCTCCGCCCAGGACGAGTCCCAGCCTGGCGGAACGCAGGTCGTCCAATGCGCATGGGGTGCGTGGGCGGGAGGAAGCGGTGTCTCCGGTCATGTATCGCGGCTTGTCCGGATCAGCTGTTCTGGTCGCGAAAGCCTTCGCGGATCACGCGGTGCTCGCCGGTCTCGACGTCCAGATCATAGATGTTGAAGTTGGTGCGCATGTCCAGCCCTTCGTAATGCACCGCGAAATTCAACGAGGCCGACCCTTCCGGACCGCTGGTGATCCGGTGGAACACGAAACGCGGCCAGACCAGCATGGCCGGTCCGTCGAACAGCACCGCGCCGTCCCGCAAAATCTGGGTCGGCGTCACGGTGAAGCTTCGCATCCCGTGCTCCTGGATGTAAATGTCCACATGCCGGGTCCCGTACAGAACGATCAGGTTGTCGTCCTGGGAAAGGTGCATGTACCAGGGCCGGGCCACCTCGCCCACCGGACCGGGAGAAACCGCGCTCCGGGCGTGCAGCACCCGGTCGATGGCGTCGATCCGGGGCAAGAACTCCATGGGCACGTTGTCAAAGGAAACACCAGGGGTCCTGCGAAGCAGCTTCAGGGGGATGATGCGATAAAAGTCCGGGATTTCGGAGAAAATGGAGGAAGCGGCCATGACCTCTCCTTTGGGGTTGAAATGGAATCTGAAGGCAGGCGGCGAAAGGATGCTTCACCCCCGACCGCTTGCGCGTCGATCCGAATCGGTACTTGCAAACCGTTTGGGCGGTCAAGGTCTGCCTTATCTGTTGAAAACAGTCCTTATCCGGCAGTTCGTTCAAAAACATCAAGTGCAAGGAGCAAACAAAAAGCTAGGTCGAAGCGTATCTATTCACCCGGAGAGTTTGAACTTTTTGCGGCGACGCGGCAATTGGGAGTTTCTCAACGGTTATGTTCGTAATGTTACCGCAAGCAGAAGCCGAAGATAATTGCTGGACATGCATTCGCTTTAAAGCTACAAGCGCAACTATGCGAATCGTTCATTACACGACTGAACAGGGCGTTGACCTCTTCCAAAAGTGGCTGGATGATTTACGGGACTTCCGTGCACGTGTTGCGATTTTGCGCAGGGTTGATCGGATGGAGCAAGGCAATTTCGGTGATTGCAAGCCATGCTCTGAGGGTGTTTCCGAGCTGCGAATTGATGTCGGCCCTGGATATCGAGTTTATTTTTTCCAACACGAAGAAAAGGTCGTTGTTCTCCTTGGCGGCGGCGACAAGCGCAGACAACAAGCGGACATCAAGAAGGCCATCACGTCCAGGGCCGAGTACCTGCACCGCATCAAATCAGAGCGAGACCATCATGAATGAACCACACATCTCACACGAAGAAGCTACCATTGCCAGCTTTCGGCGGGACCCCGCGTTTGCAGCGGAATACTTGAATGCCGTCCTCGAAGATGGAACACAGGAAGAAGTCATGACAGCCTTGCGCCGGGTCGCCGAAGCGTTTGGCATGAAGCATGTCGCCGAATCGGCCCGACTCAACCCGAAAACGCTGTACAGAACCTTATCCTCCAAAGGCAACCCGGAGTTGAGAACATTGCGAAGTATTCTCGATACCATGGATATGCGTCTGGCGGTCACGCCCAAGCATGTTCCCAACAATGCCGCGTGACAAGGACACCGTCGCCGACCTTTTCAAGTTCAACATCCTATCCGGCAAACTCACCCTGCTCGTGGAGGACGAATCCCTCGGCAAGCCGGTTCCGGGAACTGAAAGCCGGAGCAAGGTCAAGCCGCGTACCCAGCGATGATGATAGATGATGACAAAAAAAGCCACCGTCATGACGACGGTGGCTTCTAAGAAAATATGGTGCTCCCGGTAGGATTCGAACCTGCGGCCTATCGCTTAGGAGGCGATCGCTCTATCCACCTGAGCTACGGGAGCGGAACCTGATTTCCTAACGCCCGAGGAACACGACGTCAAGGCGTTGCGAACGTAGGCGCGGGATAAGCTTATTGGGCCACGCGGCGAATTCGAGCCCCAACCTGGGACAGTTTGGCTTCCAGATCCTCGTAGCCCCGGTCCAGGTGATAGATCCGCCGGACCTCCGTGGTCCCCTTGGCCGCGAGGCCGGCCAGGACCAGGGAGGCGCTGGCCCGCAGGTCCGAGGCCATGACCGGGGCCCCGACATAGTGATCCACGCCCCGGACCAGGGCGTTCTGGCCCGAGACCTTGATCCGCGCGCCCATTCGGACCAATTCCTGGACATGCATGAAGCGGTTCTCGAAGATGGTTTCCTTGATCGTCCCGGAGCCGTCGGCCAGGCCCATCAAGGTCATGAGCTGAGCCTGCATGTCCGTGGGGAAGCCGGGAAAAGGCTGGGTCATCACGTCCACGCCCACCAGCCTGGTCCCGCGCTTGGCCAGAACTCCGTTCTTGCCCTCCTGGATCCAGACCCCCATTTCCCGCAGCTTGTAAACCACGGCGTCCAGGTCGGCCATGGAGCAGTTCTCCAGATAGAGTTCGCCGTCCGTGATCACCGCGGCCACCAAGTAGGTTCCGGCTTCGATCCGGTCCGGCATGACGCTGAACTCGGCCCCGGTGAGCCGCTCCACGCCCTGGACGCGGATGATGCTGGTGCCCTGGCCCTCGATCTTCGCGCCGCAGGCGTTCAGGAAATCGGCCAGATTGGTCACCTCGGGCTCCCGGGCCGCGTTTTCCAGGATGGTTTCGCCTTCAGCCAGGCTGGCGGCCATGAGCAGGTTTTCCGTCCCGCCCACCGTGGGGAAGTCGAAATTGATGTGCGCCCCCTTGAGCCGGTCGCACCGGCCGACGATGTTTCCGGCCTCCAGCTCGAACGTGGCCCCCATCCGTTCCAGGCCGCGCAGGTGCAGGTCCACCGGGCGGGAGCCGATGGCGCACCCGCCGGGCAGGGCCACCTCGGCCTTGCCCAGCCGGGCCAGCAGCGGCCCCAGGCAGAGCACCGAGGCGCGCATGGTGCGCACCAATTCATAGGGGGCCTCGGGAATCAGGTTCGCCCCCACGCAGGTGACCACGGTCTCGCCGTTCTGCTCGGCCTCGCAGCCCAACAGGCGCAGCAGTTGGAGGGTCGTGGCGATGTCCCTGAGCTTGGGAACGTTGCGCAGACGGATCGGGCCCTCGGCCAGGATGCAGGCCAGTAAAATGGGCAGAGCCGCGTTTTTCGACCCGCTGACCCGGATTCGCCCGCGCAGGGGAACATTCCCTTCAATGACCAGTTTATCCAAAATATCCTCCGGTGTTCTTTCATGGTTAAAAATGTGACGGCAACTATTGACCAAATCGGTCCCGGGGCATTTTTGTTCTCTATGAAATTACAATAATTCCATGTTTTTAGATTGCAGGGTGTTCAAGGGGAATCCCCAGGGGGGGCGACACCCATCGAAATCGAAATCGCTATCGAGATCGAAAAATTTCTAGAAATCGATTTCGATCACGATTTCGATTTCGATTTCGATACCGATCCGGAGCTGCCGCGGTTCGAGAACAAAAATGTCCTGAAATCCGTCCATCTCCATCTTGACGAGAAGACGATGTTTTGCTTAGATACCTCTTTTTCACGGTGGGTGTAGCTCAGTAGGTAGAGCACCTGGTTGTGGCCCAGGCGGCCGCGCGTTCAAGTCGCGTCATCCACCCCATGCAATTTTAAGGGGTCAATCCAAACACGGGTTGACCCCTTTTTGCTTGCCCGCTCTTGACCCGTGGGGGGATATAGGTTTTTCTCGTTTTTTTCAAATACGACCGTCCCGCCCCATTGACCAGACCCGACCAGGCTCACGCGGTCCCGATGGGGCCTACCCCCTGTTTCCTCTTCATTTTTTTCGCCGAGCGCAAAGGAGTTACGATCAATGACCAGAATTCTCGACACCACCACGGACTGCAAGGTTCGCGACATGTCCCTGGCCCAATGGGGCCGCCAGGAGATCGAGATCGCGGAAACCGAGATGCCCGGGCTGATGGCCCTGCGCAAGGAGTTCGGCCCGTCCAAGCCCCTGAAGGGCGCGCGCATCGCCGGTTGCCTGCACATGACCATCCAGACCGCGGTGCTCATCGAAACCCTGATCCACCTGGGCGCGGAGGTCCGGTGGAGTTCCTGCAACATCTTCTCCACCCAGGACCACGCCGCCGCGGCCATTGCCGCCGCCGGGATTCCGGTCTTCGCCTGGAAGGGCGAAACCGAGGAGGAATACTGGTGGTGCGTGGACCAGACCATCCAGGGCCCGGACGGCTGGACCCCGAACATGCTCCTGGACGACGGCGGGGACCTGACCCAGGTGCTGCATGAGAAGCGCCCGGAACTGATGGCGGGCGTGCGCGGCCTGTCCGAGGAAACCACCACCGGCGTGCACCGGCTCTACCAGATGGAAAAGGCCGGCACCCTGAAGTGCCCGGCCTTCAACGTCAACGATTCCGTGACCAAGAGCAAGTTCGACAACCTCTACGGCTGCCGGGAGTCCCTGGCCGACGGGATCAAGCGGGCCACGGACGTGATGGTGGCCGGCAAGGTCGTGGTGGTGGCCGGATACGGAGACGTGGGCAAGGGCTGCGCCCAGGCCATGCGCGGCCTTGGGGCCCGGGTACTGATCACGGAGGTCGACCCGATCATCGCCCTGCAGGCGGCCATGGAAGGCTATCAGGTGCTGACCATGGAAGAGGCCGCGCCGCTGGGCGACATCTTCGTCACGGCCACGGGCTGCCGGGACGTTGTCACCCGTGGGCACATGGACGTGATGAAGGACCAAGCCATTGTCTGCAACATCGGTCACTTTGACCTGGAAATCGACGTGGCCGGGATCCGCGAGCTGAACTGGATCAACATCAAGCCCCAGGTGGACCACATCGTGTTCCCGGACGGCAAGCGGATCATCCTTCTGGCCGAGGGACGGCTGGTCAACCTGGGCTGCGCCACGGGCCACCCCTCCTTCGTGATGTCCGCCTCCTTCACCAACCAGGTCATCGCCCAGATCGAACTGTGGACCAACCCCGACAAGTACGAGAACAAGGTCTACGTCCTGCCCAAGCTGCTGGACGAGAAGGTGGCCAGGCTGCACCTGGGCAAACTGGGCGTGGGACTGACCACCCTGACCACGGCCCAGGCCGACTATCTGGGCGTGTCTCCGGACGGCCCCTACAAGCCGGACTACTATCGCTACTAATGGACAAGGCCGCGCTGCGCCGCGGGTTGCGGGTTCGGCGCGAGGCGTCGGCCGCGGCCCCGGCGGTCCACGAACTGATTCACCACCAGGTTCGCGGCCTGCCCGAGTGGGCCCGGATACTCGGCGGGTCGCGGACCGTCCTGGTCTATCTGCCGCTGCCGGGCGAAGTGGACACGTGGCCGCTGATTCGAGAACTTTGGGGCCGGGGTGCGCGCACCCTGGCCCCTTGTTGTTGTCCGGAGCGCTCCGGGGAAATGGATTTTCTGGAGTTTCGATCCACGGACGAGCTTGTGCCCGGCCGCTACGACATCCTGGAGCCGGACCGCCAAATCTGCCGCCTCTGCGCCCCGCACGACGCGGACGCCGTGCTGGTCCCGGCCCTGGCCTTTGACCGCGACGGATACCGGCTGGGCTTCGGCGGCGGCTACTACGACCGCCTGCTCTCCCGGCTCGATCCGCACATCCTGACCATCGGCCCGACCTTTCACGACACCCTGCTGGACCGCCTGCCCCGGGACGCCCACGACCAACCCGTGCGCGTCGTCTGCACGGAACGGGAAACCATCCGCCCCCCGCGATGACCATCATCCCCTTTTCCTTTCCCGGCCTGCCGAACATCAAGGCGGCCTTCACCACCCGGCTGGGCGGCGTGAGCCAAGAGCCCCGCGCCGAGGCCAATCTGTCCTGGGAAGTGGGGGACGAGGATGCCCGGGTCCTGGCCAACCGCCGGATTCTGCAACGCCGACTGGGCTTCGACCACTGGTTCGAGACCAGACAAGTGCATGGCGTGGAGATGGTCATCGACCCAGGCCCGCCAAAAACGGGACCGAAAGCGGGACCAGGCGCGGGAACGGGCACGGAAACCGGAACGGACGACGTCTCCCTACGCCCCACTCTGGAAGCCGATGGCTCGGCCACCTCCCGCCCCGGCCTGGCCCTGATCGTGAAAACCGCGGACTGCCAGCCCATCCTCCTGGCCCACCGGGACGGGGGACACGTGGCGGCCCTGCACTGCGGCTGGCGCGGCAACCGCCAGGGCTTCCCCCAAAAAGGCGTGGCCGCGTTTTGCGAGGCCTACAACCTTCGCCCCGAAGACGTTCTGGCCGTGCGCGGCCCCAGCCTGGGACCGGGGGCCAGTGAATTCGTCAATTTTGATCTGGAATGGGGCGACGACTTCCGGGACTACTTCGATCCCGCGGCCAAGACCGTGGACCTCTGGCGGCTGACCCGGGACCAGCTCCTGGCCGCCGGCCTGCGCCCGGACCACATCTTCGGTCTGGACCTCTGCACCGCCAACCTGCCCGAAACCTTCTTCTCCTATCGCCGCGACAAGGTCACCGGCCGCCAGGTCGGACTGATCTGGATCGCCTGATCCTGCACGCCCCTTGTCAACGCTTCGCCGCCACCCTCGCGAACAGGCCGACGCATGCCTCGGAGACGGGGAGAGTATCGGAGACCTGCAAGGCCGGACAGCCGAAGGGGGGGCAGGCGGATTTCAGGCATGGCAAGAGGGGAAACGAGTGCATCGCTGTTGAGCGGAAACGCAAAGCCTACCTCAAGCTGTTCATCAGCTCCCGCAATTCCGAGGACTGGGAGGACAAGTCGCTGATGGCCTTGGTCGCCTGTTCCATGACCTGGGCCGTGGCGGATGTGATGCGGTTGATGTCGCTCAGGCTCCGGTTGACTTCCTCGCTGGCTGAGGATTGCTGCTCCGTGGCCGCGGCAATGGAGCCGACCTGATTCGCGACCTCTCTCGCGAAGGTCAGGATGTTCCGCAGGGCTTCTCCGGAGCGATTCGCGAGGGCGATGGCCTCGTCCACGGCGCACACCGCGTTGTTCATCCCTTGGATGTTGTCGTTCGTGCCGCTCTGGATGGACGTAACGGCGACTTCGACTTCCTTGGTGGCGACCATGGTTTTTTCGGCGAGCTTGCGGACCTCGTCCGCCACCACGGCGAACCCCCGGCCCGCGTCTCCGGCCCGGGCCGCTTCAATGGCCGCGTTCAATGCCAGCAGGTTGGTCTGGTCCGCGATGTCGTCGATGACGCTCATGATGCTGTTGATCTGCATGGCCTGGGTTCCCAACTGATCAAGGCTTTCCTTCACGGAGAGGGACATCTGCTGGACCTTGGAAATGGATTCGATGGACCGTCCCACGATGTCCACGCCCTGTTCCGCCTCCACCCGGGCCTTGTCCGCCCCGGAGGCGGCATTGGACGCGTTCCGGGCCACCTCCATGACCGTGGCGTTCATCTCCTCCATGGCGGTGGCTGTTTCCGATATTTTCGCGTCCTGTTCGTTGACCCCCCGGTTGGCCTGCTCGACCTGACCAACCAGGTCATTGATCGCATGATTGACTCCGCCGATGACTCCTTCAAGTTGCGACGCGGCCGCGAGCATCCCCTCACGCTTGGCGCTTTCAGCCAGAGCCGTGGCCTTGACCGCCGCGGCGCGGGCCTGATTCGCCTTTTCCGTCTCCCGAACGTTTTTTTGGACAATGCCGTCGAGCTTGTCCATGAAGCTGTTGATCCAGCGAGCCAACTGGCTTGTTTCGTCGTTGCCCATTCTGGAAGCGTCCAGCCGCGAGGAGAGACCGGCCCCGCACTCGGCCACGCCAAGCAAGGTCCCGGTCATCAGGTCCAGGCGCTCGGACAGTTTTTTGGGGATCCGCCGGGAAAACGCGATCATCCCGACAAAGGCGACCAGAAGGGCCGCGGCCAGGGACGGCAGGAGGGGCGCGCCCCCGGCGGCGGCAACGGCCATGACCGCCAAGGGGGCCAAGACGAGCGGAGCCGCGGCGGATATCAACCGGAAGCTTACGGAGCGCGGTCGGTAGACTTCTTCCAGGTCTCCCTCGCACATCATGCCCCACTTGTCCGGCGAACCGGGCATCTGAAAGGTGATCCCCCTGCCGATGACCGGTATGTGTCGGTAGTCGGAATAGCCGGGATATTCGACAAAAAGGTTTTCGCCCTTGCGGATGGTTTCCCGAACCCCGGGATGCAGTTCCCCGGTGGCCGGATCCGTGAAGCGCAGCTCGAATTCCGTGTGCTTCTTCACCTTGACCGTGCCCCATTGGGTATGGACGCCGCTCTTCAGGTTTTCCCCGAAACTGAACGTGTCGTCCTCGAACCGGGAACGGGACAGGGCCGTGCCCTGGGCAATGGAAGGATCAAAGCGGGATTTTGCCATGAACAAATAGTTGTCCCCGGATTCCGGGAAAACATGGCCGGCTTCGCGCTGGATGAGATCCCCCAGAACGTCGTTGGGCACGCGGCCGCACACGCACCCCGCGGCTTGGCCGTCAAGGCGAACGGGATGCAGGAACATCAAGGTCGCTTCGTCGTGAAAGCGGGAGGTTGACGGACCAAGCCGCAATGTTACGGGATCGAGGTACGGTCCATGGAGAAAACGGTCCGCAAGGCCGCGCTCCAGCGCTTTCGGGTCGATGCCCGAAGCCGCTCCCTTGCGGTCCGGATGCGAGGAGACCAGGAGCCGGCCTTCATGATCCACGATGAAGAGTTCGGAAAAATCAGGGACCTCGTCGCGTCGCTCTTCAAGAAGTTTGCGGGTGTCGGCCGAGGGCCGTTTGCCCGCCAATTCATCGGCCACCTCCCGCATCCGCGTCCATTGCTCCTCAGCCCAGTCCTGAAGCTCCCGAGCTCTGGTGCAGGCAATGCCGTCAAAAGTCCGCTCCACAACGGGATATCGATATTTATTCACAAAACAGGACCAGCCCAGGGATATCTTTCCGTTCGGCCCGCGCCAGGGCAACCACCGACGTTCCTCCGACGACAAGGCCATTTTCCGAGATTCCATCAATTCTCCCACAAAATTTTAGAGTTCCAACCAACCCTCCGGTCATATCGCCCGAGGGGAATCAGCCGCTTCTTTTCGTCAAAGACGACTGTCGAAGTCGCGAATAAATGGAGAAGCGCCTTCCGTCAAACGACGATTTGGTCACAAACGGTCCGGAAGGAGATGTTCATCGATCGGATGGAGGGGCAGGGTGCAACAAGGAAATCGTTCAGCGCGTCCGTACCGAAGCAAGAGTCGAAGCGCTTGTTGCTGTTGGAGATGGGTGGTCCTTGATTACAAAGCAGAGCAATGGCGGCCTTGATCTCCCGGTTCGGATGCAAGTGCTTCACTTCGTAAAGCAATGCAGCAAAACGGGCTCATGGTTTAAACAATATGAGGCCAAGAGCGGACTTGACCCATGACCCGGGTTGACCTGGATCGCCTGACCCTGGTCCTGATTCCGGGCCAGCCCATTTTGACTGGGGGCAAGCCGCATAAAAGCGAAGATCTCTCAATTGCCTCAACGATAAACACCTTTCCTGTGACCAATCGTAACAATCCATACAGTGAGTTCATCATCTTGGATGGAGTAAACGATACGGTAATTACCCTGGCGCAGGCGGTACCGCTCCTGTCCGGTCAATTTTTCGCTTCCTGGCGGGCGAGGGTCGTTTTCCAGGTCTTTGATGCGACCAAGGATTTTCATGACATCCTTTTTCGGAATGCCGGAAAGGTCTTTTTCCACGGATTTCCTGAAAAATATGCTATATCCGGCCATCGTCCCTGAGCCTCTTCACCATATCATCATAACTGAGAAGAGGCTCATTCGCCCGGCAGTCGAATGCCGCAAGATCTTCGGCATCTTCGGCAAGGGCATTTTTCACGGCGGAATTGACAAGATCCGAAATGGATCTGGATGTCTCCAACGCCTTCATTTTAAGAGCCTTATGAACAATCTCGTCCAGATAAACCGTGGCGCGCTTGACTGTTGCTTCCATGCTATCGCCTCCATTTGTTTGAAGACGTTCTAGCGCTACAACGCTCTGACGTCAAAACGTTTTCCTCGTGTTGCAACCCGATACCCTTTATGAAACGCAACTTTTCAGTACGATATTTGTCCACTCTTGCTCCTGCAATCGGGGTCGGAATCGGGATCGGGATCGAAAACGCTGGGATGCGTTCTGAATTCTTCCTGTTTGGGTAGGGCCAAGCCTTTTGTTCCTCCTGAAAAAGACGCCCAAAAGACACAGGGAGGGGTTCTTCCCCGGAAAAAACAAGCTTGATTATTCCGGATGCGCTTATCCCCTCCTGTCCGCCACGTTTACCGGGATTCCGATGAGTATGCATCCATTTCCCTTATCCCGGAAGCAGGCTTATATGCCTCCTTCATTCGTGCTTTCACTGAAACAACCCCAACCCCAGGCGTTGGCTGACATACTCGATGGCCCGCATGGCCCGGACGCTGTTGCCGGCCTGGTTCAGTCGGGGTGTAAAGGCGGCCACGGCCAGTTTTCCAGGAACCACGGCCTCATTCGCCGTCCGTGTCAAAGACGCCGATCTGGTTGCCCAGGCGGACCTTGACGCCGCCGGAGACGTACCGACCCGGCTCGAACACCAGGATCACCAGGGAACCGCCATAGAGGAAATGGCCCAGTTCGTCTCCACGCCGGACCGGGACCGGCCCGGTTGCGTTCAGGAACCGGTCCTGGAAGACCACGGAACCAATCTCGCTCAAGCCCACGGCCACCGCGGCCACCAGACCGTATTTCCCGGTATCGATGATGAAATAGCCGCGCTGATAGTTTTCAAAAGCACCGAAGTCCGAGCCGGGCCGCCCCACGTTGCCGCCGGGCGGGACAAAGGCGGGAAAGTCCTCCATGCCCAGCAGGGCCCCGTTCACCAACGCGGTCTCGATCACCGCCCCGGCCACCGGGGAGTGGTATCGGTGGTAGGTGTTGGGCATGAGAATACAGGACAGGGCCGTGCCGCCCACGAACCGCTCCCAGTACCTGGATCCGGCCAGCAGTTCCTGAATGTTCAGCTCCTGGGTGCCCTTGGTGCGCAGCATGGTGCTATTGTCCACGATGGGCACGGGGATCGGGTTCATGATCGCATCCGTAGGCGCGCTGATCACGTAGTCCCGGTCCGGCATGGTCTGGGGCCGACTTTGGGCCTGGTCCTTGAAGGTCCGGGCAAAAAACTCGTTGAACGAGCCAAAGCCGCCGTCAGGAGCGTCGGGGTCCGGGAGCAGATAGTCTTCCTTTTCAATGCGCGGGTTGGCCAGCCACTGAGCCACCACTGCCCTGGACTCCGGGCTGTTCATGAAGGTGCCCCGATCCTCGATGAAACGCTGGAACAGCTCCCTGCCCGGGGAGATCTGGAATACGGCTCTACCAAAGGGATTCTGGTAGGAGAAGAAGTCCATCACCTCGATGTAGGCCAATCCGTCGTCCGAACTGCCCTTGGACTTGGGCAGAAACAGGCACCAGTCGCCCAGAAAGACGAGCAGGTCGTCATACTTTTTGCCGATCCAGGGATTGCCCCCATGGTGGTAACCTTCCGGCAAGGGCCGCATGTTCTCGAAGGCCATGTCCATGAGCAGTCTGAAAACCTCGTTTTCCTGGTACGCTTCCGCAAAGGCCCCGATGCTTTCCGCGCATTGCGCTGGAAGCGGCGGGACATCGGCCCGGCTGAAGGCGGGCCAGCACGTCACGCAACAAACAAGGCAGCAAAGCAGCAGGTTTTTCATGATTTCCCTCTCTGGTCTGGTTAATGTCTGGTTAGGCAGGGACGGCATTCCGGCTTTCCAAACGGTTTTCTTCACAATTGTTCCCGCGCCTCATAAATTGCCGTCATGGCATCCCGCGCGGAAAGGCCGTCCTCCTTGTATTCCAGATGTCTCATTATGCGTTCCGGACTGTCATTTTCTTCTGGGAATCCCAACGGGATTCAGTCCCCCAGCCCAGGGTTGCGGCTGTGCCGCTACCCTGGGAAATGCGCCATATTTCCGTAACCAACCCCAAAGGGGTTGCGTCCTTTTTCAATGATCCCAGGCCAACCCTGGGCTAGAGGACGATGCCCCGTTGGGGCATGAACCGATGAAGAATCATGCATTTGCGAGCCATCTGCCCGAAACGCATATTGAGCCAAAAACAATATTTTGTTTTTATTCAACTTTTAACCATCAACTTTCAACAGGCTTGGTGCAAAATGATTTTTTGCGCCAAGCTCCTTCATGCCCGTGATGAACTTGTCCAACACCTCCTTGCTCACATGCCGCATGCTCAGCACGTGGGCCAACTCGCCTGGTATTCGCTGAACCGTTATCTTACTGACATGATCCAACGCAACCCACGCGAATCGCGGGACAGGGCTGGCGCTGGTTGCATCCATGCCCAGCGTGGTCTAAGTGGCTACGAAAAACTACCGATAGTTGGCGCAGCTTCAGGCACTCCACGGCGATGAAATGACCGAGGGGGTCAAAATTGGACGCCGATGGTGGGTCATTTTTCGATGCTGATTGACAATCATCGGCTCAAAAGAGTTCGTGGCCGAGGTGTTCGATGGAGTGAAGCACTTGCTGGATTCCAAGGATGAGCGGAGGTTTACCCTGTTAAACAGACCTTCGGTCTACGGCTTGCCGTGTTTAACAGGGTGAACGCCGGTTGGCGGGGTGGAGGGGGTGTATTCGATGAAGCGGTTGGTTGACGCCGTTGATGGGCAGCCCTGACTGCCTTGCCATACGCCAGCCCCTGCCCTACGATCCGCCCCCATGAGCGAGATCAACAACATCCACGACACCTTCTTCCGGGAAACCATGAGCCACAAGGAGGTCGCCGCCGACTTCCTGGCCAACTACCTCCCGGCCAAGGTTTTGAAGCATATCAAGCTGGATACGCTGGCCATCACCAAAGACAGCTTCGTGGACGAGAAGCAGGCTGAACACTATTCCGACCTGCTCTACCAAATCATGCTCAGCAGCGACCGGCCCGGGTTCGTGTATTTCCTCTTTGAGCACAAAAGCTACCCGGATCGGTTCGTGGTTCTCCAATTGCTCCGTTATATCATTGAAATCTGGGAACTCCACCTCAAACAAAACCAGAAAGCCAAAACCCTGCCACTGATCATCCCCATCGTCATCTACCACGGCAAACCCAAAGGCAAGGCCATCCGGCTTTCCGAACTCGTGGACATTCCCGATCCAGAACTGTCCGCCTACGTTCCTGGCTTCGACCTCGCCTTCTACGACTTCTCCCCGGAAACCGACGAAATCATCAAAGGCCAGATTCTTAACCAACTGGTCATGCTCTGCCTCCAAGCCAGGAACACCCCGGAGGATGTAGAGAAGATCTGGGAAATCATCGCCCTGGTGATCCAAATGGACGAGAACGCCACGTCCATGCATTGGCTGGAAAAGATTTTCCGGTACGTGCTTTCGGTTATGGACATCGAGCCCGAAGAAATGCAAAATATGTTCACGCAAAGCCTTTCAGCAGGAAAAGGAGGCATGTTTATGACAGTAGCGGAAAGACTTGAACTGCGAGGGGAAACAAGAGGCTTACAGAAGGGCCGTGGCGAATTACTCCAGCGCCAAATCACCAAACGCTTCGGCAAAAGCATCACCGACATCGACGTTCAGGAACGCCTACGCAAAGCCACGCCCGAACAACTGGACCTCTGGGCCGAACGAATCCTGGACGCCAAGAACGTTGGCGAAGTGTTCCAGGACAATTGATCCCAGCCAATCGTAAAATCGATCTTGTGGAGGGGAAGCCACCAAGCTTCCCTTTCTTTTTGCCCACTACCCGAGAAAGACAATCACTGTCACCTTCCCTTCATCTCCCCAGCCCCAGCATCTCTCTGTCCCAGCATTCCAAAATCGCCATGGTCGGCATAATGGAGCCACCCTCTGGCCGGTCTAATGAGGCCAGTCGATGGCCGCATTAATGGAGCCACTTCAAACGACGGGATTCCGGCCTTCGCCGGAAGGAGCGCGCCCGCGAAGGCGCTTTGTCAGGATGGTGCAAGTCCATTCCGGGGTATGCAACACCCCCGTAGTCGAAGGTAACCGCGTCACCGTGAGGTGGGTGGGAAGCAACCGGAGACGAAATGGCGGTGCGTAGGGCAACGAATCCGATTGGTTTTGCAGTGCGACGAGTCTTCTCATTCGTGACGAAGTCCGAAAAGCGCCGCTCACGCTGTTGGTGGCGTGTGAAAGCGATGAGTGCGGCTGGGGCCTGACCGAGTTAACATTTTGAAATTTGTGAATAAAAATTTTATAATAAGCCGATGTTTTGCCTTAAAACGCCCATTTCGCTACTGAAATGGGCGTTGCAAAAGAGTGTAATATGGGCATCCTAAAGAAAAATATCAAGCATTTTCAAGACATTTTCTGTATTGAATCAAGAAGTTGGCTCGGTTCGATCCCGATCCCCGAGCACCCGCAAAAGGCGGTCATTCGCCCTGGCTGTCCGTGACCACGGCGATCCTGGCCCGAAGCGGGATGTTTTCCGAGTGCAGGCCTGGAGTCTGGCCGTGCAGGTCGAATTCCAGGTTCACTTCCGGGCGGAAGATCAGGCAATGGGTGGAGCCTCCGAAGTGGAACATCCCGAGTTGGTCGCCCTTTTGGACGTGCTGGCCTTCGTACACCGTGATCTCGTTGGAGGAGACCTCGGCCATGCCCACGAACATGACGGCCATCAGGCCGATGTCCGGGTTGTCCGCTTCGATGAAGATCAGCGCCCTGGCGGCAACCTGGGTGATGTAGCCCTGGGACTCGTTGGGTCCGGCCGGGTCAAAGCCCTGGGCAAGCGATTCGGCGTAATAGGAGCCGTCGATCAGCCTGGTTTTGACGATCCTGCCGCTGACCGGGCTGTGCCAGCGGTGATAACTCAGCGCGCTCAGAAATGCCTGATAGATGGTCCCGCCCACGAATTGGTCCACCAGGGGATCCCCGTCCATCATGTGGAAGAGCGAGTAGGGCTGGGCCTTGATCCAGAACTGGTCGCGCAGTTGGACATCCGTGGCGATCCGGTACGGGGCTGATTCGCAGGCATTGGCGATCACCGCGTCGTTGTCCGGCTCGGCCACGGGGCGGCGGCCGTCGCGGAAGGTCCGGGTAAAGAAGTCGTCCCAGGACGCGAAGCCGTAATGGGGCTGATCCGGGTCGCAATGGAAGTCCTCCACGAAGGTCGGCATGGCTTCCTGGGCGTCCCGGCCGAACCAGCCTTTTTCCGGATCATCGGTAAGCACATGGCGGGAATCCGGGGAAGCCAGGAACACGGCCCACTGATTCAGGATCTTCTTCAATTGGCGATTCACTTTATCGTTCAGAAAGGCCGATGCTCCGGCAGGGGTGCCCATGGGCCAGTCCAGGATGGCGTTGATGGGAAAGCCTACCAGCCCGGTTTTGTTGAATTCCGGAGCCTGGGTCAGAATATGGTTCATCAGGACCAGCATGTGCCGGTAATTCCTGATCTGCGGCATGCCGGTGGGGTCGGTCAGAAACGGCGGTTTTCGCGGAACCTGCTCGAACATCTGGGTGAAGAGCATGTACAGTTCCGGGTCGTTTTCAATGAGTTCCTTGAATTCCTGGATAACGGGCAACAAGGGCGCACCTTCGGGCAGTGCGTCGGTTTTTCGGATCAGATCGGCCCGCCAATCCTCCAGAACCTGCTGGTCCGAGGGCAGCCATTGACCGACGTTGTACGGTAACGGCTTGCCGCCCGTCTCAGCCTGGGCGGACGGCAATCCGAAGCAGAGCTGGATTGTTGCCGCAATGGCCAGGGTGCCTGTCAGAAACCATTTTGTAAGGCGCATGAGATGCTCCATGAAGCGCCGGTCAAAGCCGGCAGGTTGAGGTGTCCAAGAAAACCCATATCTGAGTGTTGAAAAAGTCCTTTTCCGGCAGTTCGTTCAAAAACCCCAAGTGCAAGGAGCAAAAAAAGCTCAAGGTCGAAGCGTATTTTTGATACGTGAGGGTTTGAACTTTTTGCAGCGACGCAGCAATTGGGAGTTTTTCAGCGGACTGTTAAGTTTGCCGGAATAAACAGCCTGAATACTCAGCCGGGGCGAGCGCGTGCTACCTTGCCTCGATCTCAAACACATCCCCCGGAGATCCCGCGAGGAAGACGAAGGTTCCTTCCGGAGCGAAGAACTCCCCGTTGTCCACGACGCTGTCGTAGAGCAGCTCCGCGTCGTTCGCGGGCGCGACCGCAACAACCCGCCCCCTCTCCGGCCGTGTGAAGGAGAGGATCATCTCCTGCTCGACCTTCCTCCACTCGTTCTCCCCGTCGGGGCCGATCACAACTCCGTTCTTTCCATTGACGAGCGCCCCCGCCTCGCTTGCCTGCGAGAAGACGAACATCCCGCTCCGCACGCGAATTTTGCCGTCCTTCCGGAAAAGCCGCAGCGAGAGCTGATCGCGAAAACCCGTCGCGGCTATGCTTGCGAAGTCGGGCCCCTCGACCTTCTGTACCCCGAAGCCGTAAAGATATCCGGGCAGTTCGTCGCTGACGGACGACCTGCTCATCAGCATTCCGCTCATGATTTGCGCACTGGGGGTGACGTTTTGCATCATCCAGAGCACGCCGTTCATATCGATGGAAAGCTGTTTTGGAGCCTCGACTTCCTCCAGCCTCTGGAAAACAGGGGTGTTCATGCCGAAGCCGGGAATCTTGTGCGCGATCAGGTAGACGTCCTTTCCTTCGGAGATGAAGTAATACGAACTTCCCTTCTCAAGGTCGTGGAAAAGACCCTCGTTGTAGACCAGCTTTAAGGGAGGCGGCGTCTCCTCACCATCTGGAGCCGCGGGGAGCACGTGGTGAATATTCAGGGCATGCTTTTCCCTGTCGAAGAGGAAGCGCACGGCCCTGGTTCCGTCGGTGTACATTCCCTCGAAGGCGAGGAGTTCTGGGGGAATCGGCCGCGGCTCGACACTCTTTTTCAGAGGCGACTTTTCCGGGACGGGCAGCCCCTTCTCCTTCATCAGCGCGTCCAAAATGGCGCGCGAGATCTCCGGGGCGTTCGTTTTGCCGGAGATGCTCACGGCCACGACAAGCCGCTCCGCCGGGACGACCTGGAAGTTGGTGGAATAAAACATCGTTCCCCCGCTTTTCCCAAGCACCTGCACTCCCTTGTCCCGGTAATCCGGAATCCATGCGTAGTCCCACCCGAAGGCATCCAGCAGCGCGGCTCCGCGGAGATGCTCCGTGAAGAGGGTCGGCTGGCTCTTCAGAACCTCCTCCAAGGAGGGCTCGCTCAGGATGTGCTTCCCCCCCGCGGTAAAGCTGTCCGCGAAACGACACAAATCCTTCGCGGTGGAGGAGAGCCCTCCAGCCGCATGCACCCGGACTATCTCCAGAGGGTACTTCCTGCCGGCCGGAATGTCATAGTAGAATGCGACGTTGCCGAGGGTCTCGCCGACACTGGCCGCGCTGTCCTTCATCCCGAGGGGCTCGAAGATGCGCTCCGCGACGAAATCGATGAACTTCATCCCCGAAAGCCTTTCCACGATCATCTCCGCGAGGGTGAAGCCGTCGTTGCAGTAAATACCCATGGCCCCGGGAGCGTGCTTCAGGTCGGACTCTTGCAAAACCTCCAGCAGCAGGGCATGCGGCTCGATCATGGGCTCGTACTCAAAGACGAAGGTCGAGCCCGGAAGCCCTGACGAGTGGTTGAAGAGCATGCGCACCGTGATATCCCGGTAGCGCTCGTCGCGCATGACGAACTCGGGGAGGTGCTTCACCACGGGGTCGTCGAGCGCAAGCTTTCCGTCGTCGGCGAGCAGCAAAATGGCGACCGCGGCGAACATCTTGCTGGTGGAGCCGATGTTGAAGCGGGTATCGGCCTTCACGGGGCGGCTGGTCGCCCGCTTTGCTGCGCCGAACTCCTCGGAATAGACGATCTTTCCCCCATCCATGACGGCCACGGTCGCGGAGCTTCCTCCTCCGGACGTGATCGTCTTCCACAGAATTTCCCGGGCCGTACGCATTGTTTCGGAGTACGCGTCGGACTCCGCCGCCGCGCCTTGCGGCGCAAACAGCAGACAGAAAATGAAAACAAAAGCGGCAAATCTTTTCATCCGCTTCATGACGTTTCTCCTTGTTGGTGCAATAGTGTTGATGATTGCTTGATTTGCCACGATCCATGCCAAGCATAAGAAAATATGCTTTATTTCAGAATGTCGCCAAAAACCGCCAAGAAGCAAAGGCTGTGCGGTTGCACCAGGTTGGTCGGCGCTGCCGACGTTATGAGAGAAAGATAGATCATTGCTCCAACCCGCGGGCAGCCGCCTTGACGCGGCTGCCCGCCGTCAGGAAGTGATCACGAAGCCAAGAAATGACGCCCGGCCCTCACGCTCCGTGGAAGTGGTACTTCTTCTCGATGCCCATGATCAGCTCAAAGAACTGCTCGTCGGTCAGGTTTTCCATGCCCAGTTCCTTGGCAAACCGGATGGTCAGGTCGTCCAGCATCCGTTCCATGTCCGCCACGGCGTGGTCGGTCAGGTTCTGGATCAGCTCCCGGGCCGCGTCCTCGTCCTGACGCCACAGCGCCAGGTACTGGTCTTCCATGGCGGCCTGTTTCGCCACGAGGTCCGCCTCGAATTGCGCGATGGCCTCATGGGCCGCTGGAGCCAGGCGCGGATAGTCCTGCAGGACCAGGGCCTGCATCTTGCGGGAGCGCCAGAACATGGAATGGTCGTCGATTTGCCCGGTAGCGCCCTGGTAGGCCGAGGGCAGGTCGGTCAGGCCCTTGTAGAAGGGCATGTACACGGCCAGATCGGGCATGCCCAGGGCGATATGGTTGATGACCGCGATGTCGCCGGGCAGGTCGGGCCGGGTCTGGGTGATGTGGGAGAGGGAGGCGCGCATCACGCTGATGGGCCGGTAGGGTTCCTTGGGATTCTGGTGCATGTACGGATCGTGCGGGGTGCCCTGGTACCGGTTGCGCAGGCCCGCGGCCACGTCCTGGACGGTCAGTTTGCGGTCCGGCTGGACGAAAACCGGATACAGCCCGTCCATGCGGTCGTACTCGATACCGGAGAAGAGCTTAAGCAACTCGCGGACCCGGGGGTAGTTGTAGGTGTGATCGTGTTCGCCGTCGCTGATGCAGCAGGTGAAGAAATTGAACGCTTCGCCGGCCGGATCGTACAGCTTGTGTTCCACCAGGAAGTCCACGAAACCGGCGGAGGTCATCACGTTCATGGGATCATTGAAATCCACGTCCTGGAAGCGTCCCTGGTTCGCGGAAACAAAGTAGCTGTCCGCGGGGAGGCGCTGGGCCACCCAGTGATGACCCGAGGCCGTTTCCAGATACCAGATCTCGTTGCGGTCGCTCAGGGCCACGCCAAAGCCCTCGTCGCTGACGCCGGCGGTCTCGATGACATGTCCCAGCAGGCGAATGCCCTCCCTGGCCGAGGTGGCATAAGGCAGGACCACCGAGGTGATGGAGTCCTCGGTCAGGCCGGTGCCTTGCACGTAAGGGTCGACGGCCAGGATGGCCTCGCTGTTGAAGATGGTCTCCGTGGCCGAAATGGCCACGCCGTAGTCGTTGATCCCGGTTTCCTCGAAGGACAAAAGCTTCTGGCCTTCGGACTGCCATTTGGGAAAGGCCACGTACCCCAGGGCGTTGGGCGGCAGGTCCCAGGTGAAGGCGTTGTCGTTGGCCTGAAAGGTCAGGGCTTCCTTGCGCGGTTCGTGGCGGACGATGTTCTGGGCGTCGGATGCGCCGACATTGTCTTCATTGCGGGCGATGATCAGCGAGCCGTCCGCCGTGGCCTCGTGGCCCACCAGGATGGTCGTGCAGGCGTTGGCCGGGACGGACGGCGCGAAGATAAAAGCAAAAATGGAGAGCGCAAAAAGCACCGCGATACCTGGAACGATGTTGCGGTGAGTACGGGGGATGGTTGTCATGGGGTTCGTCTCCTCTTGGACGGGTTCGGGGTGGGTATGTTCAAATCGCGATCGAAATCGAAACCGGAAAATGCGTAATTACTCAAAAAGTCCGGGCATTCTCCACCGGACAGCCGTTGTGCCTGATGCAGCTTCTGCCTCATTCGGACGACAAAGGAACTCAATAGTGAGAACTCTCACTGGTCGAGATCCTCCAACAACTCCCGCAGAAAAAGGGCCACCCGCTCCACGGACGGCACGTGCAGGCGTTCCCTGGGGGTATGGACGTATTCCATGGACGGGCCGATGGAGATGATTTCCATGTGCGGGTATTTTTCGGCGATAAAGCCGCATTCCAGGCCGGCATGGACCACCTCGGTCCGGAGCGGGGTGGAGAAGGCCCGTTCGTAGGCCGCCAGGGCTTTTTTGTAGAGGGTGGTTTCCGGGTTGGGCGGCCAGGCGGGGAACTGGCCGCGGCGGTTGGTCGCGGCCCCGGCCTGGGCGGCGGTGTGTTCGATCTCCCGGGCCAGGTTTTCCAGCTTCTCCGGGGAGAAGCCGCGGTGAAAGACCGTCAGCTCCAGAGCCGCGTCCGTGGTCAGCAGGATGCCGATGTTGTTGGAAGTCTCGGGCAGTCCGGGAAAGATTTCGGACCATTCGTAAACACCCTTTCGATCAAGCGGGCGGTGTCCGCCGCGGAAAGGGCGGCGTCCGCCGGGTTTGGAAGCGCTTCCAAGGTCACGGACAAGCCGGTTTCCTCGGGATATTCGCCGCGGATCTCCTGCTCAAAGGCGACAATCCTGGCCTTCAGCGCGTCTTCGTGTTCCGGCTCCAGGGCCAGGACCAGTTCCGAGGCCGGGGTGATGGCGTTGTCCGCCGAGCCTCCGGCAAAGCTGATCAGCCGAAACGGCACGGCCTCGTTCAGAGCCCGGGCGATGAGCACGTTGGCATTGGCCCGGTTCTTGTGGATTTCAACGCCGGAGTGGCCGCCCAACAGGCCGTCCACGCGCAAGGAGTACGTCGCCTGGCCGGGGGAAAGGGGGGCAAAGGCCAGGGGCAGCGTGATTTCCATCGTCACCCCGCCGGCCGCGCCCAGGGTCACGAAGCCCTCGGTATCGGAGTCGATGTTGATGAACCGTTCAGCTTTCAGAGCGTCTTCGGCCAACCCTTCCGCACCGGTCATGTCCACTTCCTCGTCCGTGGTGAACAGCAGTTCCAGGGCCGGGCGCTTCAGCCCCGGCTCCTCGGCCAGGAACAGGGCGATGGCCATGCCGATCCCGTCGTCCGCGCCCAGGGTGGTGTCCGTGGCCCGCAGCCACTCGCCGTCCCGGACCAGGCGGATGGGGTCGGTGGTGAAATCGTGGTCCGAATCCGCGGTTTTCTGGCAGACCATGTCCATATGCGCCTGCAGGGCCACCACCGGCGCGTCGGCATAGCCCTCGGCGGCTGGAACGGAAATCAAGACATTGCTGAACGCGTCGGTTTTGACCGGAAAGCCCCGCTCCTCGGCCCACTGGACCAGCCAGGCCGCAATACGCTCCTCGTCCTTGGAGCAGCGCGGCACCTGGCTGATGGCCTCGAAAATGGCCAAAATGCGCGTGGTGTCCGCGCCGTCGTCGACCAGCGCCGGCCCCTGCTGGTCAGGCACGACCTCGGCGGCCAGGGCCGAGATCGAAAACCCAAGGGCGAAACAGGCCAGACCGGCCCACAGCAGTCCCATCGTAATCATGCATTTCATCGCGAATTTCTCCGATTAAACTGTTTTTTCCCGGGTGATTTCCTCATTGGGAAATTAGAGCCAGAAAGGGCGACAGGACCAGCAATGCCCCGGTACCCACGGCGATCCAGGCCTGGGGGCCCCTGTACTTGGCGAATTGGTCCACCTTGTAGATGAGGATGACGGGGATGAAGCATCCGATTACGGCAAAAATCGGGCTGCTGATGCTCGTGAAGTAGAGGATGGGAAAGTCCACGATGGTGGCAAACCATCCGAGAAGGACAATAAAGACGACCACGCCGATGGACAGCCTGGTTTTGTTGACCTTTTCCCTGGGTCCGTCCCCAGCGACAAGATTCATGTATAGCCCGACGCAGGCTTCATGCAGGCCGATTAGAACCGCGAAAAACGAGGTCACGATGGCGCATAAATCAATGATCACCCCCATGCTCGGAACAAGAGCGCCGGGGATGGTCTTGGCCATGACCGCCAGAAAGGACGTGTTGTCCGCGAACGCCTGATAGGCCTGCTCGGGCGAGATGGAAATGGTGCAGGAAAAGGCGAAGAAAAAAATCACGCCGGCCAGGATCATGAAGGACCAGTTCATGATCTGATGGGCCTTGCGCCGGGCGATGTCGATGTCGTCGTATTCCGAACGGGCATAGATGACCAGTGGGCTCAGCGACTGCAGGAAAAGAATGGAGGTCACGGCGAAAGGTAGGGTGACAATTGCCTGGGTGATCAGTTTGCGAACGGAAACGATTTCCTGAACATGATCGAGAGTCCAGAACGGGATGAGCATCAGGGCCAGCAGGATCAGGGACGAAAGCACGACGATCACCAGCAGCTTGGACAAATTCAGGAGCAGGGTCCTGCTGGCAAAGGCGACGAGAACCAGAACCAGGACGATGACCAGACCGTAGAATGGGTTGGCCGACAACAGCCCCTCGGTCAGGCCCGCGGTCTGGATGTACGAGGCGCTGTCGTTGGTGATGGTTTCGCTGTACACGAAGAACCAGATCAGCAGCATCGCAAAATAGACAAAGCCCAGCCCGGCCCCCCATTTGCTTCCCAGATATTCGCTGATGGTCGCCGGGTAGTCCGTGGCCTGCCTGGATTCAACCAGCGTGTTGATGAAAAGTCGCTGGAATTGATACAAAGCCGGGTAGGCCACGAGTACGGCCAGCAGAAACGTCCACAGCCCGACAATGCCGGCCTGGATGGGCAAAAAGACGATTCCGGCCCCAATGCCCATGCCGATGTTTACGGCCACCCAGCCCCAGTCTTGGGAATTCATTTTCATCCGCGTGTCGTGTACGTTCATGATTTCATCCTGATGATTACGGGTTGTTTAAGGACAACCGGTTATATTTCCGCATCTTGTGGGGGCAGGCCTAGCGCCTGCCAGGGCGGCAGCAAGTGGGCAGACACACAGGTCTGCCCCTACGATGGGATGCTAGGGCGGCCGCGAGGGCCGCCCCTGCGTTTGAATGTGATGATTACGTGAACACTCCAAACGACGGTTGCCTGTTGGGGAAAAGGCTCCTGGCTTAATTAACCGGGGGGCGATAAACGCCATGGCCGCTTTCTGAGGTCATGATCTTCAGAATCACCTCGTCGGTCTGCTCCATGCCCTTGCTGGCCAGCTCCCCGATATTGCGGATGGTGGCCTCCACGTCGCTGCCCACGATGCCGTCGCCGCCGTGCAGATCCTTGTGATAGGAGGCCAGGGTGGCGGAATCAAAGGCCGCATAGATGCCCGTGGCGATTTTCATGGCGCAGGACGGCTTGGCCCCGTCGCAGACGATGCCCGAAATGTTCCCCAGGGTGTTCACGATGGCATGGGCCGTGGTGTCGTAATCCGCGCCCATCAGGAAGCTTAACGCGCCGCTGACTCCGGCCGCGGCGCACATTGCCCCGCAATAGGCGGACAAACGGCCCACCTGGGTCTTGATGTGCACGGTGCACAGGTGGGACAGAAACAGGGCCCGGATCAGGTCGTCCTCGGCATACCCTTTCAACCGCGCGAACTTGATCACCGGCAGGGAGGCGGTCATGCCCTGATTGCCGCTGCCGCTGGTGGTCATCACCGGCAGAGGGCAGCCGCTCATGCGCGCGTCGCTTCCGGCCGCGGCATAGCTCGCGCAGCGGTTGCGCAGGTCGTCGCCGTAGATGCCCTGTTCGATGTTCTTGAGAATGCTGCTGCCGATGTTCACGCCGTAGGCGTTTTGCAACCCCTCCTCGGCGATGGCGCAGTTCAGAACAATGACCTTCTGGAACAGGGGACGGATCAGTTCCAGATCAATGCTCTTGGCCAAATCGTAAATCAGCCTGACCGACAAGACGGAGCGATCTTCCTCCGGGGTATGAAAGCTCTCCGGGCTGAAGCCCCGGTCCAGCAGGACGCGCCCGTTTTGGACAACCCGCGTCAAATTGGTGTGCAGGTATTTCACCTCGACTTCGGCGCTCCGGTCCCCGGCAGCCGCCTCGATGCGCACATAGAGCTTGACCGGCGTTTTTTCGTGGACCACCTCGAAGGCGGCCTTGCCCAGGTATTCCCTGACCGCGACCATGTCCGCTTCGGTAACGTCGCTGATGACCATCAGATCTTTCGTACAGTCCCCGGCCACAATGCCCATGGCCGCCGAGGTCTCAATGCCGACCATGCCCCCGCTGCCGGGTACGACCACGCTCTTGACGTTCTTGATGATGTTTCCGGAAACATAAATCCTGACCCGTTCCGGAACCGCGCCCAACACCTCCCGTGCTTTGGCCGCGACCAGGGCGATGGCGATGGGTTCGGTGCAACCCTGGGCGGGCACGATTTCCTCATGCAGGATGGTCACGACCTTCGCGACGGTGTCTGGATCAACGTTCATCAAAAGCTCCGGGTTTGAGGTTGTTTCGTGGAGGAATCATATTACCCACCCTTGACGGAATCGGCGATTGCTCCGTTCCGGGGGGCCGACGTTTCGAGAAAATGCTTTCGCGAGAACTCCCGGACCTGGGCCGCTGAGTCCAGGTTCAGGGCCTGGGCCGCCAGTTCCCGGCAGCGGGCCATGTTCAGGGTGCGGATGCGGGCTTTGACCGCTGGGATGGAGGCCGCGCCGACGCTGAGTTCGGTTACGCCCAGGCCGATGAGGATGGGCACGGCTTCGGGGTCGCCGGCCAGGCCGCCGCAGACGCCGCACCACTTGCCGTGGGCCGTCGCGGCCCGGGCCGCCTTGTGGATCAGGGCCAGTACGGCCGGGTCCAGGCCGTCGCAGTGCGCCGCCAGCCGGGGATGGCCGCGGTCCATGGCCAGAGTGTATTGGGTCAGGTCGTTGGTGCCCACGGAGAAGAAATCCGCCTCCTTGGCGAACTGCTCGGCCAGCAAGGCCGCGGCGGGGGTTTCGACCATGATGCCCACGGGGATGGACAGGGGTGTGTCTTGGCCCTCCAGGGCCTCGCGTTCTTCCTCGAACAGGGCCTTGGCCTCGCGAAACTCCGCCAGCCGGGAGACCATCGGGAACATGATCAGGGCCCGTGCTGCTTCTTGGGCTGCGTCTTGGGCTGCTTCTTGGGTCGCGCCCTGATTCTGGTTCTGATCCTGACCCTGGACCTGCATGACGGCCCGGATCACGGCCCGCAGTTGGACGCGGAGCACTTCGGGCCGATCCAGGCCGATGCGGATGCCCCGCTCGCCCAGGAAGGGGTTTTCCTCGGGGGCGATGGGCAGATAGGAGAGGGGCTTGTCCCCGCCCACGTCCATGGTCCGGATGACCACCGGCCTCCTGCCGCCCACGGCACCAAGGACCGCGGCGTAGATCTCGGTCTGCTCATCCTCTGAAGGGGCCTGGTCCCTGTTCATGAACACAAATTCCGTGCGCATCAGGCCCACGCCCTCGCCGCCCATGGCCGCGCACTTTTTGGCGTCCTCCAGGCCGCCGATGTTCCCGGCCACCTCCACGCGCACCCCGTCCGCGGTGATTGCGGGGTCGTCCTTGGCCGCCAGGTCGCGGCGGCGTTTCTCCTCGGCTTGGGCCATGTTCGCGCGCAGCTCCGCCATTTCCCGGTCCGAAGGATTGAGGCGCAGGACGCCCTTGGTCCCGTCCAGGATGGCCGGAGTGTCCTCGGGCAGGTCCAGGAGTCGCGGGTCACCCCCGGCCAGGGCCGGCAGGCCCATGGACCGGGCCAGGATGGCCACGTGGGACGTGGCCCCGCCGGTGACGCTGCACAGGCCGACCACCGGGCTCGGGTCCAGCTCGGCCAGTTCGGCCAGATCCGACGGCGTCAGATCCCGGGCCGCGAGGATAGTATCCGGAGGGTAGGCGACCTTGGTGGTGACCGCGCCCGTGAGGAAGCGCAGCACGCGCTGTCCCACGTCGTGCAGGTCATGGGCGCGCTGGGCCAGCAGCTCGTTGTCCAGGGCGGCCAATTGTTCGGCCTGGATCGTATACGCCCGGTGCCAGGAAAAAGCCGCGCTCTTGCCCTGGGCGATCAGGGCCTCGGCTTGGTCCAGAATCTCCGGATCATCCAGCAATTCCTTGTGGGCCGCGAAGATGTCCGCTTGGGGCGACGTGCCAAGCTTGCCAGGCTTGTCGGGCTTGCCAGTCTTATCGGGTTGAACGGATTTTTGGCGCATGGCCTCGATCTCGTCCATGGCCAGGGTCGCGGCCCGGCGCAGATCAGCGCGCTCGGCGTCCGGCTCCCGGCCTGTTTCCCGGATATCGAAAACCTGGTCCTGCTTGCGGCGAATCCGGCCCACGGCCAGCCCCGGTGAGGCCGGGACGCCGGTGATCAGGTTCGGGTCGTTCGGTATTGTCGGCTGAATTTGAGCTTTGCCGTGTGGGACGGGGACCGGGCCTGTGGTCGGGCCTGTGGCCTGAACTGTGGTCGGTTGGGGTTTGGCAGCTCCGCCCGCTTCCCCCAGCCCGGAAGCCAGGGCCTGGACCAGGGCGGGCAAGGCCTTGGCCGCGTCCGGGCCGACGGCTTCCAGGGTCACGACGTCGTCCTGCTTCGTGGCCAGATTCATCAGAGCCACTACGCTGCGGGCATTGGCCTTTTTTCCGTGCAGCACAAGGCGCACGTCGGCCTGGAATCCCTTGGCCAGGTTGGCCAGCACCGCTGCCGGCCGGGCATGCAGGCCGCTGGGGTTGATGATGGCCACGGGCTCGGAGACCAGGACGTCCGCCCCGGCCTGGGGCGTTGACTCGCTCGCGTCGGGAGTTGCGGTTTGGGCCGCGAAGCTGATCCGCAGGGCCACGTCCCGCCCGGCCACGACCTGGCCCTGTGCCGGGCTGAAAAGTGCTCCATCCCCGGCATTGTCCACTACCATCTGGGTCAGCAGACTGGGCGCGTTCCGGGAGATGAAGTCCGGATCAAAGTCGATCAAGGGCGCTCCGGCCTGGACCACGTCGTCCTGCCTGACCCGGGGGGTGAAGCCCTGGCCGCGCAGTTTGACCGTGTCCAGGCCGATGTGCAGCAAAACCTCCAGGCCGTTTTCGGCCTGGATGGTCAGGGCGTGGTTGCCGGCGTGGAGGTTGACCACCCGCCCGGCGCAGGGGGCCAGCAGCGTGGAACTTTTCGGCTGGATGGAAATGCCCTCGCCGACCATTTTTTGGGCAAAGACCTGATCCGGAACCTCTTCCAGGGGGACCAGCAGCCCGGAAAGTGGCGCGAGCAGGACCAGGGGCTCGTGCCGAAGATCTGCCTGGGGCGTTGATACCTCGGGATCCGCCGCGCCTTGTCCGGACATACTTGGCCCGGGCATACTTGGCTCGGACTCCGCGCCGAGCAGAAACTGCTCCATGGCGGTTTTCAGGTTTTCGGAGCGGGGTCCGAAAATGGCCTGCATGTTCCGGCCCACCACCATGACCCCGGTCGCGCCCAGGGCCTTGAGCCGGGCCTGGTCAGCCCGGGCGAGGTCCGCCACCTCCACCCGCAGCCGGGTGATGCAGGCGTCCAGGCTGACGATGTTCTCCCGCCCGCCAAAGGCCGAAACCAGGTTTCGCGGAAGTTCCTGGGCCAAGTCGCCGGTCGGGCTCCCGGCCTGGCCCTGGTCGTCGATGGCAGCGTCGGCTGCAACGTCTTCCCGGCCCGGCGTCTTCAGATCCCAGGCCCGGATCAGCACCCGGAAGGTTCCATAGTAGATCAGGCCCACCAGGGGGCCGAAGACCAGCACCAGCCAGGGCTTGGTGTCCAGGGCAAAAAACAGGGCAAAGTCGATGAAGCCCTGGGAAAAGGTGAAGCCCAGTTTCGCGCCCAGCAGGCTGAACAGGAGCTGGCAGCCCGCGGCGAAGACCGCGTGGATGGCGTAGAGCACCGGGGCCACGAACATGAAGGAAAATTCTATGGGCTCGGTGATGCCCGTGAGGAAGGAGGTCAGGGCCGCGGAAAGCATGATTCCGCCGGTGCGCACCCGGTTTTCCGGCCTGGCCGTATGCCAGATGGCAATGGCCGCGGCGGGCAGGCCGAACATCTTGAACAGATAGGCCCCGCCCAGGATTCCGGCGGTGGGATCTCCGGCGAAAAAGCGGTTGATGTCCCCACGGACCAGCACCCCGTCCGCGGTGGTAAAGGACCCGATCTCGAAGAAAAAAGGCACGTTCCAGATGTGGTGCAGGCCGAAGGGGATCAGCAGCCGCTCCACGAAGCCGTAGATGGTCACGGCCAGAGTCGGGTTGCCGTAGGCCGCGTACTGGGAAAATCGCTCGATCCCTGTCCCGGCAAAGGGCCAGATCAGGCTGAGCACGAAACCCAGGCCAATGGCCGCGAAGGCCGTGACAATGGGCACGGAACGCTTGCCCGCGAAAAAGCCCAGATACTGGGGCAGCTCGATGCGGTAGAAGCGGTTGAACATCCTCGCGGCCACGGCCCCGGCCAGAATCCCGCCCAGCACCCCGGTATCCATGGCGTTGATACCCATGATGCTCTTGGTGACGATGGTCAGATCCAGAGTCTGGGTCACGAAGTCCCATTGCTGATAGACCTTGCCCAGCACCCCCAGGGTGGCCAGCATGACCACGTACCCCACCACCGCGGCCAGGGCGGCCACTCCGTCGTTCTTGGTCAGTCCCAGGGCCACGCCGATGGCGAAAATCAAGGGCAGACTCCCGAAAATCGCCGAACCGGCCGCGGCCATCAGCAGGGAGAGCTGCACCGGCATCCAGGAAAACTGGGCGCTGCCCACGCCCAGCAGGATGCCCGCAATGGGCAGCACGGCCACGGGAAGCATCAGGGCCTTGCCGATTTTCTGCAACGTGGCGAAGGAATTGGTCAGGGTGGACATGACGGGAGAACTCCTTGTCGCGAGGTTTTGGGTGGCCTTTTGGGGGGCAGCATCCAGACTCGCCTGAAATACAAAATCCAAATCGCGATCGAAATCGAAATCGAAATCGAAAAAAGTTCAGAATCACACCGTGATTGATTACGGCCTCTTCTTGGGCATAGGTTCGATTTCGATCACGATTTCGATATCGACTCGGATGGCGGATGAGGTTTGAGAACAAATCTGTCCTGGACAGCATGGCCCTTGAATGACGACATATCACCCGGAAAGCATGCTTGCCAACGACCGGGGGAGTCGATCCGCGGAGCGAAGCGTCGGGCGGACTGGTATTGCGTGCAGGGCATTGTTCTTCCAGCGGGAAACCTTGTACAGCGTGGCGAAGTCCATGGCCGGAGCCGCGGCGTATTGGCCGCTGATCAGTTCTCCGCCCCGGCGGACATTGTCCAGCATGAAGGCCGGAAGCCGAAGGTGATAGGGGTTGCGGCCGACCTGGCTTGCATGGCTGGCCGCCGCGGCCACCAGAAGGGCCGTGTCTTCCAGGCTGGATTCGACCATCAGGTTCGGTGCCGGATTCGTGCTCCAATACTCCGTCTCGAAGATCAGACCGCCGAAGGCTTCGCCATTGGCGGCCATGATCTGAAGAGCGTCCTTCACCAGCCAATGCGTCCCGAGATGCGTGGAATGCCAGTCCCCGGCATGGGGCAGGAAAATGCAGACCGGACGGTGTTCCTGAAGGATACTCCGCACGCATTGGAACATGTCGGCCCAGTGCGCGGGATTGTCGTGACGTGCGGTGAGGTTCACCGCGCTGAACCCTTCCGGTCGTGTGTGAATCAGGCCGAATCCGAGCAAAGCGCAAGAGCGTTGGGCTTCCAGCCGCCGGATGGCGCGCTCTTCCACCCTGCTGCCCAGTGTCACGGCCACGTTGACCACGTTCAGGCCTGCTTCCCTGGCCAGGCGCAGCGGCAGGCCGCCGACCAGGGCTTCATCGTCGGGATGCGGAGAAAACAGGAGCACATCGGCGCGCTCCGGCTCGACTTCCGGCGGTCGGGCCTCCGTATCCCACTGCGTGATCAGCGCGGCCTCTTGCACGGCATCCCGGAGCGAGCGGACAAAGGGGAGATAGGCGGAAGCAGTCACGGCTGTCCGGCTCGCCTATTTCCAACGCAGCAGGTGGTCCGCGATGTTTTCCGCCCGGGCCCCGAACACCACCTGGGCCGTGTTCGCCGACGGCCTGATCACGCCCCTGGCCCCCAGGCTTTTGAGGGCCGCGTCGTCCACCAGTGTCCCGTCGCGAACTTCCAGGCGCAACCGGGTGATGCAGGCGTCGATGGACACCAGGTTGTCCAGCCCGCCGCAGGCCTGGGCCACTTGGCGGGCCAGATGCACTTGAGGGTGCTCATGAGGATGCTCCCGAGGATGTTCCTGAAGACGCTCTTGAGGACGCTCCTGAAGGTTCGCCTCCAAAGCCCGGCCCGACCCGGCGGCCTCGGTCGGGGTGACCACCGGGCCGGTTTCACGTTCTCCTCCGGCGGAGTCCTCGCGGCCCGGGGTCTTCAGGTCAAAGCGCAGGATCAAAAACCGGAACAAGAGGTAATACACAGTCAGGAAGACCAGCCCCTGGGGAATGAGCATGTACCAGCGCACGGCCAGGGGGTTGCGGCTGGAGAGGATCAGGTCGATCAGGCCGGCGCTGAACCCGAAGCCGGCGATCCACTGCATGGACGCGGCCAGGTACAGGGAGATGCCGGTGAGCAGGGCATGGATCAGGAACAGCCAGGGTGCCAGGAACAGAAAGGCGAACTCCACCGGTTCGGTGACCCCGGTCAAAAAGGTCGCAAACCCGGCGGCCAGCATGATCGACGCGGTCCGGGCGCGGTTTTCGGGCCGGGAGGTGTGGACAAAGGCCAAGGCCGCTCCCACCAGCCCGAACATCATGATCGGAAAGAACCCGGCCTGATACATGCCGGTGACGCCGGGAATCCCGACACCCTCACCAATGGATCTGGCCCCGCCCAGAAAGTTGGGGATGTCGTTGATCCCGGCCACGTCGAACCAGAACACCGAGTTCAGCGCATGGTGCAGCCCGGTGGGGATCAAGAGGCGGTTGAAAAAGCCGTACGCCCCGGCGCCCGGCGCTCCCAGCTCGGAAATGGTCTTCCCGAATCCCACCAGCCCCTCGTACAGAATGGGCCAAAGAACATAGAGCACCGCGGAGACGCCGATCATCGCCAAAGAGGTCAGAATGGGCACCAGGCGGCGACCGCTGAAAAAGGCCAAAGACTTGTGCAGTTCCACGGTGCTGAACCGGTTGTAGAGCCCGGCGCTGATGACCCCGGAGAGGATGCCGATGAACTGGTTGTTGATCTTGCCGAAGGCCGGGGACACGTCAGCCAGGGGGATGCGCAGGATATGGGCAATGGTTTCCGGGGCGCAAAGCCTGGTCACCACCAGAAAACCCACCAGCCCGGCCAAGGCCGCGGAACCGTGCTTGTCCCTGGACATGCCGAAGGCCACGCCGATGGCGAACAGCAGCGGCATGTTGTCCAGAAGCACGCCCCCGGTATGAATCAGGAACGCGGCCAGGGCGCTGTTGGCCCCCCATCCCGTGGGGTCAATCCAGTACCCCACCCCCAACAGGATGGCCGCCGCCGGAAGCACGGCCACCGGTATCATCAACGAGGCCCCGATTTTTTGCAAAAACGGCAATGGATTCATGTCGTTCCTTGTGGTGGATATGATGGCAAATCCATCCAATGCAATATCTATCTATTTATATGGATTTGTTGATATTTTGCTTTCTTTAGACCATCCACTCCTCAGTCGCGTATTCCGCCCGGGCCTCGTGGGCTTCGTAGGGTCGAACAGCAGCGCGCTCCGGACAACTGGTTGAAATAAACAGGCTGTCCATTTCCCAATGCGCCGGATTATTGCAGATATATTCCCGGATGCGGTTCAATTCGGATTCGTCGCGGACAATGTGTTCCCAGTAATTTCGTTGCCATAATTTACCCAGGACAACGCTGGGATGGTTTTGTTTTATCCATTTCAATCCGTGGTGTACGCACAACGATTTATATGCCCCGACAATATCCCCCACCGTAGGGGCACCCCTTGCGGGTGCCCGGTCGAGGGGTGCCCTGTTGTCGACGGACGTCCGGTGATTAGCGAACGCGGAATTTTGGGCACCCGCAAGGGGTGCCCCTACGATCACGATAATGCCGTGGACGTGGTTGGGCATGACGACATAATCATCCAATGCAACATTTACGAACCGTCGAGGAATGGCATCCCATTGTTCCGCGACAACCCGGCCCATGCCGTTCAACCGCATTCCGCCATCCACGATTTCCCCGAACAAACACCGCCGATCCTGGGTGCAGATGGTGATGAAATAGGCCCCGGCCTGTGCATAATCGTAATCCCGCAATCGAATGCTACGCCGACGATGAACGGCAGGATCATATTTCATGCGCACCCGCCCAAAATATGGTCCGCCGACGCACGTTCCCCCGTAGGGGCAGACCTATGTGTCTGCCCAATCATGTCCCCGTATGTCTGCCCATGCGCCTGTGTCTGCCCAATCATCCGCCCAACACCGCATGTCCGTACATTTTCAGGGGACGCCGGTTCATTTTCAGGGCGGACACGCAGGTCCGCCCCTACGTTAACCACGACGAAATGAACATGATTGGGCATGCAAATGAATGCATCACATTGGATATCAGGAAATTTGTTTTCCAATTCCGAATACCATCGGAGAACCATTGTTCCCGCATCATTCAACCGCATCCCGCCATCCACGATTTCCCCGAACAAACACCGCCGATCCTGGACGCAGATGGTGATGAAATACGCCCCGGCCTGCGCATAATCGGAATCCCGCAATCGAATGCTACGCCGACGATGAACGGCAGGATCATATTTCATGCGCGCCCGCCCAAAATATGGTCCGCCGACGCACGTCCCCCCGTAGGGGCAGACCTATGTGTCTGCCCAATCATGTCCCCGTATGTCTGCCCATGCGCCTGTTTCTGCCCAATCATCCGCCCAACACCGCATGTCCGTACATTTTCAGGGGACGCCGGTCCATTTTCAGGGCGAACACGCAGGTCCGCCCCTACGGGGTGTGAAAAACAGTCATTTCCCCTTGAATTTGCCATGCTTTGCCAGAATATTGCGCACCTCCGTCTGTTGAAAGACGCTGTTTCTGGTACGAGGCATGGTTCTTGTTTCCAGTTTAGGGATGCACTGGCTCAGGTCGTCGGTCATCCTGCCGAAACTCCGCATCCCGCACTCGCTTGAATATCTCTTCCGCCAAATGCTCATGCGCCGCGGAGCGAAACTCCTTGTCGTTCATGATCCGGGAGAAAATCTCTTCGTTGTTTTCCATGCGGTCGATAAAGAGTTCATCGAGCATCCGTTCCAGAAAGGCCGAGAAGTTGGGGAGGTTGTTGGCTTTGGCGGCTTCGACGATTTTTTCGTTGTCCTCGGCGCTGGCGCTGATCTGGTCAAAAAACAGTTGGTCGGCCTCGGTGAAATTGGTGCCGAAGCGTTCATTCAGCTTTTCCACGAGCGACGACAGCGTCACCGGACCTTCCATGACGCAGCTCGTTCCCACGTCGGTGGGCCCCTTCAGGGGATAGGCTTCGCCCTCTCCCAGGTCGATGGAGCCTTCGGTCATCTGCTGCAACCGGAAGTAGCGCAGGGCCACCTCGTCATCCAGGGCAAAGGCCTGGCCGTCGCCGGGCGGCGGCAGTTTGGCGAGCAGGTTGCGGACAAAGGCGTAGAATTTCTCCAGCTCGCTGTCCTGATAGGGGATGATCTGGGACAAAAAGGCGTACAGGTTGCGATAGGCGGTCAACTGGCCGCGAAACTCCTCCTGTTCCGCTTCCTCATGGTCCTGAAAACGGGCCGCCCCGGCGTCCAGAACCGCGTTCATCACCCGGTGGTCGGCCGCGGAATGGTGACGCTTGCGACGGTACCAGACATCCGCGAAGCTGTTCACCTCCTGGGCCGTGAAGATCGTCCAGGCCAGCAGCTTGTGTTGCAATGCGGACAGTTGATGGGGTTCGGCGTTTTCGCCCATGGGCGTGGTCTCGTAGTAGGGCTTGAACGCCCGGTGGATGTCCTCCTCCTCGTTGGCAAAATCCAGGACGAAGGTCCGGGACTTGCCCGGGGCCATGCGGTTCAGGCGGGACAGGGTCTGCACCGCCTGGACCCCGGCCAGCCGCTTGACCACGTACATGGTCTGCAACAGCGGCTGGTCAAAGCCGGTCTGGTACTTTTCCGCCACCAGCAGCACGCGGTAATCCTCGCGCTCAAAAGCCTCGGGCAGCTCGCTTTCGGCCAAACCGTTGTTCATGGACACTTCGGTATAGGCCGAGCCGGGATCGTCCGGGTCTTCCACGCTGCCGGAGAACGCGACCAGCGAGCGGATGCCGATGTAGCCCCTGTCCTGGATGTAGCGATCGAACGCCAGCTTGTATTTCACCGCGGCCAGTCGCGAGCCCGTGACCACCATGGCCTTGGCCCGCCCGCCCAGCTCATGCATCACATACAGCCGGAAGTGCTCGACAATCACCGAGGCCACCTGCTCGATGTTCACCGGGTGCAATTCCAGGTAGCGGGTCAAGGCTTTGGCCGCCTTCTTGCGCGGCACCTCCGGGTCGTTCTCCACCTGCTTGATCAGCCCGAAGAAGCGTTTGTAGGTGGTGTAGTACCGGAGCACGTCCATGATAAAGCCCTCTTCAATGGCCTGGCGCATGGAGTACTCGTGAAAGGGAGACGTGCCGGAAGGCCCCGGCTCGTCGAACAGGGCCTTGGTCTTGAATTTGGGCGTGGCGGTAAAGGCGAAAAAGCTCAGGTTCGGTTGGCGCGCCCGCCGCAGGGCGTCGCGCAGGATGGCGGCCTTGGCCTCATCGGTCAGGGCGTCGTCCTCTTCGTCGGACAACTGGGCCGCAATGGCGGCCTCGATGCCGTCCTTGTTCAGCATGCCCCGCAAGGCGGTGGCCGTCTCGCCACTCTGCGAGGAGTGGGCCTCATCCACGATCACGGCAAAGCGCTTGCCCGCCGTGCTGATTTTGACTCCGGCCCCCTTGCGTTCCAGCGTGGAGAGGGCCTGGGAGATGAACGGGAACTTCTGCAACGTGGTGATGATGATCGGCGTGCCGCTGGAAAGCGCATGGGCAAGTTGCTGGGTGTTCTCGTCGATCTTTTCCACCACCCCGGTCTTGTGCTCGAACTGATAGATGGTGTTCTGCAACTGCTGATCAAGGACGAGCCGATCCGTGACCACCACCACGGAGTGAAACACTTTCCGGTCCTGGGCATCGTGCAGGCCGGCCAGGCGGTGGGCCAGCCAGGCAATGGAGTTGGACTTTCCGGACCCGGCCGAGTGCTGGACCAGATAATTGCGCCCGGCGCCGTGCATCCGGGCATGGTCGACCAGCTTGCGCACCGCGTCGAGCTGGTGATAGCGCGGGAAGATCATGGCTTCCTTGCGGATGGTGCGCATCCCCTTGTCGGTCTTGACCTTGCGCTCCTTGACCTCCAGGTGCATGAAGCGCTGCAGAATATCCAGCAGACTGTCTTTCTCCAGCACCTCATCCCAGAGATAGTGGGTCTTCCAGTTGTTCTCCACCGGCGGATTGCCCGCGCCGTGTTGATGCCCCCGGTTGAAGGGCAGAAAAACCGTTTCCTTGCCCTTCAGGCGCGTGGCCATCCACACCTCGTCCGGGTCCACGGCAAAATGCACCAACGCCCGCTTCTTGAAGGCAAACAGCAGGTCGCGTTCATCACGGTCCCGCATGTACTGCCTCACCGCATCCGCTGCCCGCTGGCCGGTGAGCGGATTCTTCAGTTCCGCCGTGACCACCGGCAGCCCGTTCAGGCTGATGGTCACGTCGATGACGCAGCGGCGGCCTTTGCCTGCTTGCCTGCCGGACGAACCGGCAGGCGGGCCGTTGGTCTTTTTCAGCACCGAGGTAAAGCCGACCTGGCGGGCAATGGTCAGCCGGTTCTTGGCATAGAGGACGGCCGCCTCCGGGTTCATGCCGGAATTGGGGCGGAAATGCGCCAGCCGAAAGGTTTTGCCATAACACTTGAAACCGTGCCGCAACACATGCAGCGTACCCTTGATCTCCAGTTCCTTGGCCAGATCGTCCAGCACCGTGGCCTGGGTCTTGTCGCCCAGCAGCGCCTCCAACTGTCCCCATTTCACGGCCTGGCTGTCCCGCAGAAAACCGGCCACATCCTCGGGAAACAGCGCCAGCGCCTCGTCATAGGCAGCGGCATCACGCTTCTCATAACCGCCCGCGCGGGTCAGGCCCGCTTCAATGGCGATCTCGAAATCACGCTCGGTATGGCCGGACATCAGGCAACCTCCAACTGGCCGGTGACGGCGGCGGTGATGAGGGCGGAGCGGTATTCGTGAAGAAGTTCGACGCTACGTGCAACTTTTTCAGCTCTACCTTTCTCATAATTAAGCCCACAATCAATGTATTTAACAATTTCGACCTGCTCGGAAGCGGGTGGTAATGCCACAGTAACTTCCTTTGATGTTTCGACATTGAAGTGAAGCTGGAGTGCACCCTCAGAACCCATTTCGTATTGTACTTTAGCTGCATCACTGTTTAAAAACCATCCAAGGAAACGAGGTTCAGCTTCTTTCGGTCTTCGGATAATTATCAGATCAACACAGTTCGTTTTTTCCAGCTCTGCAGTGATGACTGTAGTCGTACCTGGGTCACCAGTACGCACAGATACTAGATCACCTTCGTACAGTTCGGACTTTATGTGGAGCATGTGGCCTTCTTCACTGATGTTCCGGCTATCTATGAAATCAAACCCCATCGGTTTTACATTCAAACCACGTATAGCCAAGACTCCTTCCTCGGCATAATAAGCTGCGGGCGTAACCACGATTCCGACGCTGATCTTTGGGGTAATATTTTTGAGGCGTTTCACTTCCCAATGCGCCGGAATATCCCCCAGCCAGTCGATGCCGGAGGGTTTCATGGGGGTGTCGGGGTTGAGGCCCTTGGTGACGGCGCGGGTGATCAGGGCTTGGCGTTTTTCGGCCAGACGGTCCAGCAGGGCGCGTTTTTTCTCGATCAGGGCATCGATACGCGCTATTTTTTCATCCAGAAGTTGCGCGATTCGGCGTTGGGTTTCGAGGGGAGGGGAGGGAATCTCATGGCCAATATACTCACCAACTTTCAGGTTGGGGTACGTGGTCGTAGAAACCATTACTTTGATTCTTTCTTTTGTAACATCAGATATTAAAAAGTAAAAAAGAAAACGTTCATCAAGAGTATCTCTTTTAGCTCGTATTCTCAGAGTAAAATTACCAAAGCAAAAATCATCGTCATCGTCTACACATTGAGCGCACTTTCCAGTAATAATGCTGGTCGCTGAACCTGAAGCCTTAACAACAATAATATCTCCTGTTCGGCATTTATAGTAATCAGAATCATATTTATTGTAACTTCTTATGTTCGCATTGGAAAGATTAACGCGTCCAATGTTGTCTATGTTTGCAGTAGTTACTGTAGGTAGGTCGTACGTATTTTCACCAGGTTCACCTCCCCAGACGCCGCTTGTATCAATTTTAGATGCAAATTTTAGAGGCATTCGCTCCCAGCTTGCAGGCAGATTAATGAGGTGATCAATCATCCTTTAACCCCTTCAGTAATCCGGCAATCTCCCCTTCCAGATCGGCAATCTCCGCCTCGATCTCATTCAGCGGACGCGGCGGCTTGTAGACGTAGAAATGCCGGTTGATGGGGATTTCGTAGCCGACTTTGGTCTTGTCGTAGTCCACCCAGGCATCGGAGACATGGGGCAGCACTTCGCGGGTCATGTAGGCGTCGATTTCATTCCGGAAGGTTTCCACCAGCTTGTCATTGGGTTTGTCCGGGCCGAAGGGCATGGGCAAGGGCAGTTCGGTGCTCGGGGGGAGGGGAATGTTTTCGGTGTCGCGCAGTTCGCTGTCCGGCTCCGGGCGTCCCTTGGCGTCGCGGCAGATTTCCGCGTTGGGGTCGCGCTCGCCCAGAGCCGTGAAGATGGCTTTTTTGATGGGCGCGGGGAGTTTCAGTCCGGCCTTTTTGGCGGCGGAGGTCAGGTCGGCGTCGAAGCTGGCGCGGTCGGTGTACCGGCCTTTTTTGGTCAAGGTGGCCAGCGCGGCGCGAATCGCCTCTTGCATTCGGCGGCCTTCCTCTATCTCCCGAGCGGCGGCGGCTTCGTTTTTCCGCTTCTTGGAGGTGGCCAGGTTGGCAAAGGCGGTCTGGTCGTCCAGCCGGGCAATGCGCTCGGGGCTGGCTTCGAAGTTCATGCGCAGGGGGCGTTCCACCGTCACCTTGAGAAAGCCGAACTCGCGGTTCTCGAAAATCCGGGAGACCACGCGGGTTTCGGTATCCCCGTTGATCTGCACCTCGGCGGATTCGCCGTCCTGGAAATTCCCGTACAGCCGGGTCAGGCGGCGGATCTGCTCGTCGGTGATCTCGTTGCGCTTGTTGTTCAGGCTTTTCTTCATGCGCTGGAAAAAGCGCGTGCCGTCGATCAACTGGACCTTGCCGCGTCGCTCCGGGGCCTTGCGGTTGGTGACCAGCCAGACATAGGTGAAGATGCCGGTGTTGTAGAAGAGCTGGTCGGGCAGCGCGACAATGGCGTCGAGCCAGTCGTTCTCGATGATCCAGCGCCGGATATTCGACGGGCCGGAACCGGCATCGCCGGAAAACAAGGGAGAGCCGTTGAAGACAATAGCGATCTTGGAGCCCACCGCGTTCTCGTCCCCTTCCTTGTAGGGGTGCATCTTGGAAATCATGTGCTGCAGGAAGAGCAGCGAGCCGTCATTGATGGCCGGCAGCCCGGCGCCGAAACGCCCGGCAAAGCCCATCTCCTTGTGCTCCTTTTCGACAACGGTTTTCTGATCTTTCCATTCCACGCCAAAAGGCGGATTGGCCAGCAGGTAATGGAACTGCCTGCCCTCGAATCCGTCGCGGGTCTTGCCGTCTCCCAGGGTGTCGCCCAGCACGATGCTGCTGGTGTCCTCGTCCTTGATCAGCATGTCCGAACAGCAAATGGCCCAGGATTCGTCGTTGTACTCCTGCCCGAACAGAGCAAGGTGGGCCTGACGGTTCTGGCCGAGGATGAATTTTTCGGATTCCGACAACATCCCCCCGGTGCCGCAGGCCGGGTCGTAAATGGTGCGGAAGATGCCCGGAATGTAGACATCCTGCTCGCCGGTGTAGACCAGATTGGCCATCAGGCGGATGACCTCGCGCGGGGTGAAGTGATCCCCGGCCTCTTCATTGGCCTGCTCGTTGAAGCGCATCACCAGATGCTCGAACAAATATCCCATTTGCAGGTTGTCGATCCGGTCCGGGTGCAAATCCACCTCGGACATGGCCTTGATGATGGTGAACAGGCGATTGCTGGCGTCCAACTTCTCGATCTGGTCCGAAAACTTGAACCGCTCGAAAATGGCCCGGGCCGTGGGAGAAAAACCGTTGATATAGGCCACCAGGTTGGGAGCGATATTCTCCGAATCGCCGAGCAGCTTTTCAAAGGTGAACGGGCTGATGTTGTACAGCGGATAGGTACGAGCCGGGTCGGCGGCCTTGCCCAGCAGCCTATCCATGGCATTTTCCGGCATATTCTGGGCCGTCAGCTTGGCATACTGCCGCAACACCGCCTCCTTGCTCGGCTCCAACACACAATCCAAACGCCGCAACACCACCATGGGCAGCATCACCAGACGATACTGCGGCGGACGGTAGGGGCCGCGAAGCCGGTTGGCGATTTCCCAGATGTGGCCTTTCAATTGTTCATGGAGGTGCGAATTCATTTATTTTGGTTTCCTTTGGTCTTGATGGAATTGGGGTCTTTTTGGGGTGGGAAGGTGATCTCGGGGGTAGGTGTAGATGTGTAGATGGGTGCATCCGCTGAGAGCGGATTTTTTTCGTGGGGCATTTTTTGACCACGACCCTGTTTGAATACTGGCAAATTGCCTCAATTGCTCTCACGACCCATATAGTATCGCAACATACTGTTTAATAAGCACTATTCTTGATTTTCAATGAAAAAAAGTGAATGCACGTTACTTGCGCCGCGAACCGACATTTTCCGTCCGTGTCCCGTTATCCCGCTCCCAGCGGACGCACCCTGTTCCGTGGAGCCCAATGTAGGCGGGCTCGGTCATGATGATCTCTTTGTGCTTCTCCCTGAACGCCTTGTCGCCGCCCATAGTCGCTACGAGATAAGACCCTGAATCCGTGACTTTGCTTGGTTAGGACTTCTCATCGACAGTTTTGGAACGATTTTTCATCGAACCATCTCCGCTGCCAAGATACTGGAAGCTTAAAATGAGCTATCTCAGCATGAAATCATTCAGATCGCCGTCTATTACCAGAATTTTGGCGCAATACACCTGTATCATTTTTTTATTCCAGATTTTGCAGGCGCTACGCTGCCTGGAGGCGTTGAAACAACCTGTTAAACCAATCGTGCCATTCCTTGGAACATCCCAGTTGCATCACCAAGGTCCGGGCATGGCTGATCAAACGGCAAGACATAAAGACCACGCTGTTCATCACCGTCTTGATCCTGCGCCTTGTAGCCTTTTTCAACCCCAAAGCCCTTTCCATGACCATATCCTGGGAAATGACCTTGAGCATGTTGTGCGCCAGCATGCCCATGCGCAAGAAGGCCTTGTTCACCTTGAATTTGCCCGAAGGCAGGCGTTCCATGTCCATCTCGGTCTTGAATTCGGCATGGAACTGTTCGCTGGTTCCCCGCAACCTGTAGAGACGCAGGATCTCTTCGTCGCTAAAGTTCCTAAGGCTCGTCCAGACGCTGAAGATTTCGACTTTCGGCAAGAACAACAACTGGCCGTTTTCTTTGTAGGTCTCCTTGACGTCGAAGACCAAACGAATTTCTTCTTCCCGATCCTTGAGGCGACGGTAGGTGCTTCCGCGGTACACCCGAAATCCTTTTTTGGCATCCTCCCGGATCAGCACGCCTTTTTCCTTGGCCAACTCCAACCACTTCGTGCTGGATTCCCTGCGCTTGTTGTGCTTGAGGATGAAGTCCGTGTTCGGGCGATCGTGCAGATTGGCCAGCATTTCCTGATCCTCAAGACCGCAGTCCATTACCAACAACTTGGTTTCGCCGGTCATACGATCAGCCAGCCCCAGGCTTTGG